>CAZPEE010000049.1:3666-12031 GCA_964585525.1 uncultured Cocleimonas sp. | reverse complement strand
ATAATAGAGCCAAATCTATCATTTGAACAGAATTAATAGGATTTTAAAGTCTTTCAATTGGTTTGCAAAATCCTCATAATGCGGTACAAATATTTTTTCATTCTTAACCTTTGTAAACCACATGACTGATTCCAAAAGACCACTGAATTTTATCGAAAAAATTATCGAAGAAGATATTGCTTCGGGCAAAATTTCACAGTTAAAAACCCGTTTCCCACCGGAACCTAATGGCTATTTGCATATTGGCCATGCCAAGTCGATTTGCCTCAATTTTGGCCTGGCACAAAAATATGGCGGAACCTGCAACCTGCGGTTTGACGATACCAACCCTGAAAAGGAAGATGAGGAGTTTGTTGATTCCATCAAGGAAGATGTCAAGTGGCTCGGCTTCCAATGGGAAGGTGATATTCACTTTACCTCGGATTATTTTGACCAGCTATATGAGTGGGCAATTGGGCTGATCAAAGAAGGCAAGGCCTATGTGTGTGATCTCAATGCCGATGAGATTCGTGAGTACCGTGGCAATCTGACAGAACCTGGAAAAAACAGCCCATACCGGGATCGTTCGGTTGACGAAAATCTTGAGCTGTTCGAAAAAATGCGCGCTGGAGAATTTGACGAGGGAAGTTGTTCCTTGCGGGTAAAAATCGACATGGCGCATCCCAATATGCAAATGCGTGATCCGGTGGTTTACCGCATCAAAAAAGCATCGCACCACCAGACGGGTGACAAGTGGTGTATTTATCCATCCTATGATTATGCACACGGCCAGGGCGATGCGATTGAAGGCATTACACATTCGATTTGTACGCTGGAATTTGAAGAACACCGCCCGTTGTATGACTGGTTTATCGAAAATCTTCCCGTACCATCGACACCTCACCAGTATGAATTTTCGCGGCTGAATGTCAATTACACCGTCACCAGCAAACGTAAATTAAAACAACTGGTGGATGAAGGCGTGGTAACGGGATGGGATGACCCTCGTATGCCGACTATTTCCGGGATGCGCCGCCGGGGTTATACGCCCAAGTCAATTCGTGATTTTATTGATAGCACCGGCGTAACACGCAATGATGGTGTGGTCGATGTGAGCCAGCTTGAATTTGCCGTGCGCGAAGATTTGAATCAGAATGCACCACGCGCCATGTGTGTGTTAAAGCCACTCAAGGTTACACTCACCAATTACCCGGAAGACAAAACCGAAATCATGGTAGCACCAGGCCACCCGAACCGGGATGATATGGCCGAGCGCAAATTGCCTTTTTCCCGTGAAATTTATATTGACCAGGCCGATTTCAGGGAAGAGGCGAATAAAAAATACAAACGCCTTGTTATTGGCAAAAGGGTTCGCTTGCGCAATGCCTATATTATTGAAGCGGATGAAGCTGTTAAAAATGATAACGGTGAAATCATTGAGGTGAGGGCGCGTATTATTGAAAATACCGTGGGTAAAAACCCCGAAGACGGTATCAAGGCAAAAGGTGTAATCCACTGGGTTTCAGCGGCCGATCATGTCGATTGTGAAGTGCGTTTGTATGACCGTTTGTTTACCGAAGAAGCACCGGATGCAGGTGGTAAAGATATGATGGATTCGGTTAACCCGGATAACCTAATCGTTATCACCGGCTGCAAAGCGGAGCAGAGCTTGGCAAAACCTCGAACAGACATACCCTATCAATTTGAGCGTGAAGGTTATTTCTTTGTGGATACATCTGTCGAGACAAGGGATAGTCGCGACAATAAGTTGGTCTTTAACCGCACCATTGGTTTGCGTGATACCTGGAATAAATAAGCAAACTTTTTTCTTAAAAAAAGCCCCTGAAAAGGGGCTTTTTATTATTTGGTTTTATTCAGGAACTACATTGACAGCAGCAGGTCCTTTAGGGCCATCTTCGGTTTCAAAGGTCACTTTCTGATCCTCTTCCAGCGATTTATAGCCATCGGTTACAATGGAATTATAGTGGACGAATACATCATCCCCGCCATCATCTGGTGCAATAAAGCCGAAGCCTTTTTTGTTGTTAAACCATTTAACAGTACCTGTTGCCATGTTGTTACTTCCTCTCTTATAAAACAAGCTTTTGATATAAGCAGTTCAAATCATATCACAAGGAAATGGTGCATTAGAATTTTTTTAACACGGGGCAAATCTACATGACACCCACCATGCTTCCAGCTACACTGCGCTATTTTTAACAATAGAATTAGCCCGGATATTTCATGAAGGCGGTTGTTAATTGCGAAATAATCAAATTATATCATAGGGTTGCGAGAAAAAATGACATATTTTAAAAATCACAGTTTGTACCTGAGTTAACGCATGGCACGCAGAAGATCCCGAAAACAGAAACTTCCTCAAGAGCCCGTCAAGGCAACGATTGAGTCATTAAGCCATGAAGGTCGCGGCGTTGCCCATATTGATGGTAAAGCAACGTTTATCAGTGGCGCACTGCCCGGTGAAGAGGTGACCTTTATTTATACCTCGAAACGCCGTAGCCATGATGAAGGTAAAATCGACGAGGTGCTAAAAGCGTCGCCTGACCGGGTAGAGCCTAAATGCGCGCATTATGCGATTTGTGGCGGTTGTTCCCTGCAGCATTTAAGTAGCGACGCACAGATACGTTACAAGCAACAGTCGATGCTGGAGTCCTTGCATCACCTGGGTAAAGTGGAGCCACAGGAGGTATTTGAGCCGATTACGGGGGATGTTTGGGGTTATCGCCGCAAGGCACGTTTAGGCGCAAAATTTGTGATTAAAAAAGACAAAGTGCTGGTCGGTTTTCGTGAACGTCACGGTGGTTTCCTGGCTGATACCGATAGCTGTGAAGTGTTGCATGGTTCGGTTGCAAGCCAGCTCAAAACGATTCAAAGCATGATGTACCAGATGCAATCACGCGACCAGATTCCGCAAATTGAAGTGGCGGTAGGCGATAATGCAACGGCGTTGATTGTGCGTCACTTGAAACCCTTGCCACAGGAAGATCAGGAAATGTGGCAGGATTTGGCAAAAGAACATAACTATCAGCTCTATCTACAGCCTAAAGGCCCTGATACCGTGCATTGCATTTGGCCTGAAGCCGTGGAGGAAAAACCTGAGCTTTTTTATGAGCATCCCCAGTTTGATACGAAAGTCCATTTTGGCCCGCAGGATTTCTTTCAGGTCAATAGCAGTATTAACCGCCAGATGGTGCCACGAGCGGTTGAATTATTAGCCTTGACAGGTAAGGAACGGGTGCTGGATTTGTTTTGTGGGCTAGGCAATTTCACCTTGCCTATTGCGCGTAAGGCGGCGCATGTAACGGGGGTAGAAGGCGATCTGGTGATGGTTAAACGGGCGAGACAAACCGCGCTGGAAAATGCCATCGAAAATACCGATTACTTTGCCTGTAACCTGATGGGAAGTGAGCTGGAATTAAAATCAGAGCCCTGGTTAAAACAACAATACGACTGTATTTTACTTGACCCACCCCGTTCTGGCGCAAAAGAAATCATCGCCCATTTTGGCAAGCTCAAGGCGAAGCGCATTGTGTATGTTTCCTGTCACCCGGCGACACTGGCACGAGATGCGGGGGAGCTGGTACATACACACGGCTATAAATTGCTGGGGGCTGGGGTTATGGACATGTTTCCCCATACTGCGCATGTGGAATCCATTGCGGTTTTTGAACGGTAAATTCATTGCCATTGTTGGTTAACCCGGATATTTTATGAAGGGAATGGAATATCCGGGTTAACCATTTTCGGGTAGTTTTTTCATCGAAAACAAATGAGGGAATTCTTTTAATAATGACGACAGGTCTTCTTCTTTTATTTCAATAACCTCAGCCTTTTCCGGGATTGTGGTTTGCGTCTGGACAGGTGTTTCCGGGGCTTCCTGTTCGGTTTCCATTTTTTTGTTCTGCGCATTTTGATAGGAGCGCATAAAACTGAGTGAAGCTGCAAGCTCCTGTTTATCAAACCAAACACCGTGTTCTGCACATTCATCCAGGATAATATTCGAGCGTCCCATGAAATTATAACGATTCATTGGCTTATTGCATTCAGGGCAGGGCAAATAACGAATATCATATAACTTGAGACGTGGGTATTTTGTTATCGGTTTACCCAGCGCGGATGAACTATCCAGCGGCTGGTTTTTGAGCAGTTCATCAAGAAGTTTGTGACTTATCCAGGTGCCACCACAGTCCTGGCAAACTTCAACCAGGTGGTTATCAACCACTTTTGCTTTGATGGATGACTCACAACGGGGGCAGGGAAGATGCGTATTTCCATGCTGAATTGATTTAACCGAAAGGGTCAATGATTCACCACATTCCGTACAAAATTTTGCGCCTTTGTACGGGGCAATACTAAAACAAGCCGGACAACGGGAAAACGCAAGGTAGGCATGGCAATAATCACAGCGAGGGTTGTTAGGATCAACCGAACCACCGCAGCTTGGGCAATGCCAGGATTGGGCAACATTAGCCACTTTAGGAATGAAAATATCAACGCCACAGCGACAATGAATATGCTCGCTGCCTGCTTTGCTATCCGCGTTGTATCGTGATTGACATTGTGGACATTGAATAATCATATTGGTGTTGTGTTTTACCGAAACTATTTCCGTTTAAACTGGTTTTTCTACCGTTTAGATGGCTATTCGAGCAAGCCAGTGGAATTATTAAAGGATACTTGATAGATTCGCCACATGATAACAAAAACGTACCGAATAGAAGATATAATATTTACCGAACTTTCCCCTAAAAAAGGCTCCATTGAATATTTCCTTGTTGATTCCGTCATGCAAAAACGTAAAGTAACGGGGGTCGCAAAGCTGGGGTTTAATGGCAAAATAAAATCTGTGACAGCCGTATTTAACCGTGAAAAACCACTGGTCGATGCCCTGGTTCATGCCGACGTGGGTGAGCGTATAACGGTTGATTTTAGTGAATTTAACAAAACGCCACGTGAGCAGGTATCATCAGTCAAACATGTCATACCTTCCGCACGATCTACTGGTGACATCAATGCAACAATGGTTTATCGGGAAGCCTACCAGGATATGCAATACGTCGAAAAAATCCGGTCATTCCTGCCTGACCTCTCAAAATTGGGTTTATGGGCGATTTTATTGTTTTTGATCTGGATGGCATTTATGGCAGTGAACCAGTTTGCAGGATTAGTAAAGTAACAGCCATTTATTCCTGTAATTAAACCGTTTAAGACCTTAATACGGTTAATTCATCCGTCACTCAAACAGTATGTGCGGCATAAAATAAAGCTTGTTAAACTGGCTCTATGAAAAAGCGCTATACCGTTACCAATATCTTGTTTAATGAGATTTCCAGTGATTTCCTGCGTGCCAAAGGAACACTTGAATATTATTTGATTGATGAAGAAGGTAATGAGCGGAAGGTAATTACCATAGCAGAGTTGGGCCGTGGCAAAAAAATTAAAACGGTCAGGGCGCTTTATCAACGTGAAAAACCACTGGTTGATGCCCTGGTTAACGTTGAGATAGATCAAGAGGTTGTTATTGATTTCTCCAAGTATAATAAGCACATGCCCGCAAGTCGTCTTGTATCAAACAGGAGCCGTTCTGTAAGTAAAATTTCTCCCCATGTATTGATACACGACCATAGCTTTAGCGAAATTATCCCGGATGCATCCAGAATTCCATTTTTAATGACACTTGTTCTCCTGGGGACTTTGCTTGTTTTTGTTTTAAGTATTTTTTCATAAGGTTCAAATTGAATTATTTTTTTGGAAACGCCTTGATTGAAATCATAAATATTTGAGTTTATAAGCCTTATTCATAGTTTGTTAATTGGGCATACGTTAGACTGGTTTGACAGTTTATCGGAATTGTATTTTTAAGTTCTTGATGAAAGGTATCGGTAGCGGGATTACTTGCCTGTTTGCCGAGTGTAAGTGATTGTATAATATTAAAAATAAAGTTTTAGTTAATGAGTATCTGTTTATGTCCCGGATTATAGTATCCCGATTAAAAACCATGTCTTCTGGTGTATTGTTTAGCCTTGCCAGTTTTATTGCAGCAAGTGCCTATGCACACCCAAATGACCCATTGTCAATAACCGAGATCAACAAAGCATTGTCGTTAAGCCAGCCTGTTTCTGCTAAAGCTACTGCTGCCCGATCTGCCAAACCTGCGTTAAAAGCAAAAGAATTACTGCTGGTTGAACGTCATCAGCAAAAAAATGCACCCAAAGGCCAAAGGCTTGCGGATGTTTTTACCTATGACTATGGCACCGATGAATTAATCGAATCCCGTGTTGATTTAAATACCAATGAAGTGATCAGTACAACGCGCAAACAGTATGTGCAGTTGCCTTTGACCGAAAATGAAATTAACCGCGCCAAGCAGATTATTTTTGATGATGAAAATGAGCGCCGTATTCTGGAAAATGAATATCAACGTATCACCGGTCGCCTTTTTACAACGACAGATGAACTCAATATCAAGGCGTTTACCTTTACCAGGGATAGTTTGCCGAACCGTGTCAATGAAGCAAGCAAGCTTTGTGGTCTACAGCGTTGTGCACAGATGATGCTGTATACCGGCGAAAATATCGTGTTTGAAGTCAGTCCGATTGTCAATTTATCCAAAGGCGTTGTAACACAGAGAATTGGTTTTTAATATGAACAATACACTAACAAAAAAAATAGTCCTGGCATGCCTGACGTTTGCGGCGTTTTATTTCAATACAGGCGTTGCCGAAGCGAAACCCAGTGCAGCGGCGTGTCCTGCTGGTCACACCATTTCCAAAACCTTTTCCTCCGGTGCAGCCTGGGATATGTGCTGGGAAGCGCGCAATGAAGAAGGCATGGTATTAACTGAAATTTATTATAAACCTGCGGGTAAACCACGCCGCCGGGTGTTGGGTGAAGCCGGTTTGTCCCAGATTCAGGTTGAATATGATGATGGTTCCCCGAGTGAGTTTTTAGTCACCCGCAGCGGTCTTGGTGGTAGCAACCTGCAAACACTGAGCGCCTCAATGTGCGATGGCCAATTACATAAAGATGCAGGGCGTAATGTGGTTTGTGAAGAGTATGGCCCTGCGGGTTATATCTACCGCTATAAAGGTAGCACTCGCAGGCAAGGTAGCAAGCTGGATGTCTTTAGCGTTTCTGCGGTTGGTGCGCGTGAATATATTATACGCTGGACATTCCTGGAAAATGGCACAATCGAACCAGCCGTTGGTTTAACGGGGCAGTTTACCAAAACCACAACGAACGCCAAAGCAGGCTGGAAAGTTACCGCGCAAAATAAGATCGCAACAAGTTTTGTTAACCACTATTTCTGGCGGCTTGATTTTGATATTGCGTCAAACAGCAGTAACGACATTATCGAACAAATAAAAAGTGTCCCTTCCTCGACCCGTTTGACCAAAACCAAGCAAACCCGGACGATTTCCAGCGAGCTGGCAGATTCGTTTACACCGGCAGAAAAGAAATTCTGGCGGATTCGTGATGGTAGCGTCAAAAATGCCAGTGGCAAATCAATCTCCTATGAAATGGTGATGTTGAATTATGCGGAACAAAATAAAGGCAATAGTGCATCGCCCTGGTTGAAAAATGATGTCTTCTTTACCCGGTATAACGCCTGTGAGCGTTTTGCTGTCGATAATCCAAGCAACAACTGTGGTGCCAATGTGAGTGAGTTTGTTAATTCAGAAAGTACCAATGCCAAGGATGTTGTTGTCTGGTATCGCCTGACACATCATGTTCTGCCAAGGGATGAAGACTTTTCTCCTGCTGCGGCACAGTGGAGTACCTTTATTTTATTACCACGTGACTGGACATCATCAACCCGTCTATAAGGCTACAGGTTAACCATAACAATGAAAATGAATACAAAAAAACTTCCCTCTCGCTCATCAATGTTTCCAGCCATACTTTTTGCACAGGTTGTCGCACTGGCAGCATTTTTTATGCCTTTTTCCACGGCTTCAGCGGCCGAGTTTTGTAGCGATAGTTACTATGTTGATGAAACACTGCCCAATGGTGCTCGCTGGGATATGTGTTGGGAACATCGTCAGCGTGAAGGCATTATTTTCCACCATATCTTTTACACGCCCAAGAATGGCCAGCGCCGTATGGTATTGAACCATGCGGCAGTCGCGCAGATTTTTGTGCCCTATGATGATAATGGTGCGCGCTACCATGACGTGTCCGATTATGGTATCGGTGGTCGTCGCATGCTTGATTTGAATGCAGATGAATGTGTGGGGGGAACGCGTTTGCGATTTTCCGGAAAAAATGTGCTGTGTAAGCAAATTCAAAAACGCACCCTGGCTTATAAAACCGGCTCAAACAGCAAGTCTGGACATCATTTAAGTTTATTCAGTGTCTCTCCGGT
>CAZPEE010000049.1:0-3566 GCA_964585525.1 uncultured Cocleimonas sp. | reverse complement strand
CCTGCCAGTGAGCCTTTCACGCACAATGATTTTTATGTGACGCGCCAGCGAAATGATGAGAAGTTTGCCTCGCATAATCCGGCAAGCAGACGAAACCTTGCGGATTTTGTGAATGGTGAGAGCATTGTTAATAATGATATTGTGATCTGGACTGGTGTTACCTTTTACCACATGCCACGTTCCGAAGATGCACCACATATGGATGCTCACTGGAGCCATATGCAGATTATCCCGCGTGACTGGCATGCTTCGAACCCATTGGGGAATGTTGCGCCACCGGCAAATACCGCGCCAACGGTAGTATCACCCGGTAATCAAACCTCACAAACAGGCGTTGCTGTTAACCTGCAGATTCAGACGAGCGATGCTGATGGCGATAGCCTGAGCTACAGTGCAACGGGTTTACCTTCTGGACTCAGCATTAATGCCAATACGGGCCGCATCAGCGGAACCCCAACGGTTGCGGGCAATTCTACGGTGACAATCACGGTAACTGATGGGCAAGATAGCCGTAATGCGCGCTTTAGCTGGCGTGTGAATGCGGTAACGACCAATCACCCGCCGGTTTTAACTGCACCTGCCAATCAAAATGGCCAGGTTGGTGGTTCGGTGAACCTGTCAGTGCAGGCAAGTGATGCCGATAATGATACGCTTATCTATAGCGCAACAGGTCTGCCTTCTGGTTTGTCAATAAATTCATCGACAGGTCTTATCAGCGGTACTCTGAACAGGGCAGGTAGCTATACCGTAACCCTGAAGGTGAGTGATGCCAGCAGTAGTACCACAAAAACCTTTAGCTGGAGCGTTATCGCAGCACCTGCAGGCGGGTCGATTTCCAATCAGGTAGGCAGTGCCCGGATTAGCATTAACGGTCAAATAGGCGATTGGAATGGATTACGATTCTTTGCCAATGACCCGGATGATGTGAGTGGCACCAATAACCAGATTGACTGGTTAAGGGCGGCACTTGCGCATGATACACAAAATGTTTACCTGGCTTATGAAAACCGTCAGGCGATAGATGCAACCAATACTAGCGGTAGCTATATTGCCTGGGGCTGGCAAGCCTATTTTGATACGGATAATAACGCCGCAACCGGCTACAAGGTTGGCAATATCGGTGCTGATTTTATCCTCGAAGGTCCTGAATTGCAGCGTTATATTGGTACGGGTACAAGCTGGGCGTGGGAATATATTGATCAGGCACAGCTACGTTACTCGGGTAAAACATCTGAAATGCGTTTCCCCAGGGCCTTGCTGGGCAACCCTCAAAGTATGCGGGTCGTATTCAGGGGTAATAATGCTGCCTACTCAGGTACGGTAACGGATAATTACCCGGATTCGGGTTCCTTCACCTATGTCTTCACGGGTGGCGGTAATGCCAATACTGCACCGCTTGCCAACGCGCAAAGCATCTCTGTCGGTTCTGGTGCTTCAATCAGCGTTGTTTTAAGTGCCTCCGATGTGGATAACGATCCATTAAATTATGTGGTGACACAACAGCCAGCACATGGCTCGTTAAGCGGATCTGCGCCAAACCTTGTCTATACGGCGAATGCAGGCTATACCGGTGCGGATAGTTTCAAATTCAAAGTGAATGATGGCACGGTTGACAGTGCACCTGCCACAGTAAGTGTCACGGTAACATCCGGTCAATCCAGTGGTGCTATTTCCAATTATGTTAACCGTGCCATTACACTGGATGGCAATGCATCTGAGTGGAATAGCCTGACGCATTTTGCGACGGATGCAGATGATGCCTCGGGACGTATTGACTGGCAGGATGCTGCGATTGCGCATAATGCCCAATTCATGTATTTGCTTTACACCAACCGTGGCAATATCAATGCCAATGGTTCGGCGGGTTCTTACCTGGCATGGGGTTGGCAAACCTTTATTGATGCGGATAAAAATACCGCCTCGGGTTATCAGACCGGTTCCATTGGTGCTGATTTTGTGATCGAAGGCAACCAGGTACTCCGCTACACAGGCAGCGGTTCAAACTGGAGCTGGGAACGTGTCGGTCAAGTCACCACAAAATACAAGAATAATATTGTCGAGTCATCCGTGCCGCGTAGCCTGATTGGTAACCCAAGTGCCATCCGGGTAGTATTCTCTGGTAGTAATGAAGCTTACGCCGGTACGGATACGGATCTGTATCCCGATGGACAGAATAACCCGCAAGCGAGCCTGAAATATTTTGATTATGATTTTGCGGGCGGCGGCAGCGGTTCAAATACTCGTCCGGTGGCCTATACCCAAACGGTTTCTGTCGCCTCGGGTTCCAGCGTCAATATTACATTGAATGCGACTGATCCGAATAATGATCCGCTACAATATCACATTGCGGCAAATCCGCTTCATGGCACATTAACCGGCGCGGCGCCCAATGTGAAATATACACCGGATGCCTCTTATGTCGGTCAGGATCACTTTACTTTCAATGTGAATGACGGTAGTGCAGAGAGTGCTACAGTAACGGTTACGATTAATGTCACCGGCTCTTCAAGTGGCGGCATTTCCAACCTGGTCAGTAGTATCAATATCAATGGAAATCCCGAAGAATGGGGCAGTCTGACTGCGTTTGCAACAGACCCGGATGATAGCAGTGGAACCAATAATATTATCAACTGGAAAAGCGTGGCGATGGCGCACAATGCCACCACATTGTACCTGATGTATCAAAACTACGGTGTGATCAACCCGGATAATGATAGTGGAAGCTATATGACCTGGGGCTGGCAAGCCTACCTGGATACCGATAATAACCCGGCAACAGGTTATAAAGTTGGCACAGTTGGCGCTGATTATATTCTCGAAGGTGGGCAATTACAGCGCTATACCGGAACGGGGAGTAACTGGAGCTGGAGCGATGCTGTTTCGGCCAATTTAAAATATAACGCTAACACTGCAGAAATGGGTTTTGCCCGGAGTGCGATCGGCAACCCGGCTAAATTACGGGTGGTATTTATCGGTAGAAACGAAGCCTATAACGGCACAAGTAGCGACAACTATCCTGATAACCTGGCGTATTTTGAATACCGCTTAAGCGGCGGTAGCCAGACATCGGCAAGCCGTCCCATTGGCCGTTCACTGGCAATAAATGTCAAGCGTAATATTGCGCAATCATTTAGTTTATCGGCGACTGACCAGGATCATGATACATTGCGCTATCGCATTGTGAATCCTCCTGCGCATGGTAAAGTGACAGGCTTTACTGCATCCGGGCAAAATATTAGCTACAAGCCTGATAATGGATTTACCGGAACAGATAGCATGCGCTTTGTGGTCAATGATGGCACCTTTGACAGTTCGGTTTATACCGTAACCTTTAAGGTCACTGAAAATGGTGGGCCAAACCCGCCAACGGGTTCAGCCCAAGGTGGTGGCGGTGGTTCGTTGCCACTTGAATGGTTAGTGTTGCCATTGGGTATCATACTGATACGCAGGTATAAACCTAGAATCCTCAGTTGACCGCTTATTACAAGTAATAAGATAATGAATTATATGGAAATTAATGCTTTAGCAGAACTCACTCATAGGGTGAAAGGCGCTACAGAGTAAAT
>CAZPEE010000048.1:7431-12216 GCA_964585525.1 uncultured Cocleimonas sp. | reverse complement strand
ATTGACGAAACACCTCCCACAGTGTTTCGAGTGTGATTTCGTTGATAACTTATTATTGTTGTTAGCCCTTTCACTACCCCATTTATTATTATTGTTTGGAGCGCGACTGTTATCTTTGAAGTCGCGGGCTATTCTACGGATGATGGCTGAATTGAAACTGAACCATCATGATGAATTTAACAAAGTGCAAATATTTTTCTCAACTCAGTGAACTGTGTCAATTTTGAGTGTACTACACTCAAGGCATGAGTAATGACCAACTTATCATTAGTGCAATCCTGTTTATCGCCTTACTCCTCTTTGCATGGGGACGTTGGCGCTATGACCTGGTCGCTATGTTTTGCCTGTTGATAAGCGTTTTAATGGGTGTCGTGCCAGAAAACGAGGCTTTCAATGGCTTTGGACATCCTGCTGTTGTGACTGTCGCAGCAGTATTGATTCTATCCCAGGGTTTGCAAAATGCCGGGGTGGTTGGTTTGATATCGGAACAAATCAAACGTTTTTCATTTGGCCCGCTAACATTACTGGCGGCACTGACGCTGGCTGTCACCCTATTGTCAGCCTTTATGAATAATGTGGGTGCGCTGGCCCTGATGTTACCCATCACCATGGTTGCTGCGAAAGAGTATGATATCCCACCGGCACGATTATTAATGCCACTTGCGTTTGGCAGTATTTTAGGTGGTTTGACAACATTGATTGGCACGCCACCAAATATCATCATCTCAGCCTATCGAGCCGACGTTACCGGTTCTCCCTATATGATGTTTGATTTTGCACCTGTTGGCATTCCTATCGCCGTGGTTGGTGTATTGTTCATCGTTTTGATTGGCTGGCGCTTGTTGCCACGCGAAAGAATGTTACGCAATGCGTCCTTAAACCTGTTTGAAATTAATAATTACCTGACTGAAATCCAGGTGGCTGAAAGCTGTGAATGCATCGGTAAGCCGTTAAGTAAGTTACCCATATTTGAAGACTATAATATTGAGCTGGTTGGTGTTGCCAAACCCGCCAGCTATGCACGCAATGTGAGTGATACCTACGTGGTTCGGGCGCAGGATATTTTTATCATCCGGGCTGACCCAACCGACTTGAAACCACTTTTGGACAGGTTTGACTTTACGCTATTAAACTCTGCCACACATATTTATGAAGAACCGGATAAGCACTCAGTCATTCTGATGGAAGGCGTGGTCTCTCAGGATTCGCCACTGGTAGGGCGGGATATTCGTTACTTACGGCGCTTGTCCGGGCGCTCTGTGGCGCTGGTTGGGTTAGCAAGAAAAGGCACAAAAGTGGTACGGCGCTTGCGCAGGCAAGTATTCAATACAGGTGATGTTATGTTGTTACAAGGTCATGAAGAAACCATCGACGAGCAATTCACCCAGCTTGGTTTATTACCCCTGGCACAACGCCCGCTAGAACTGGATAGAAGCCGTAAAGTCGGCATTGCGCTATCCGTGTTTATCGCCGCCATCATACTGGCGATAACACATCTGGTTTCCCTGCCGATAGCCTTCATGCTGGCTGTGATGGTGTATGTATTATCGGGAATCATCAGGGTACGTGAAATCTATGAACAAATCGACTGGGCTGTCATTATACTACTTGCCGCCATGATTCCTGTTGGGCATGCATTGGAAACCACACAAACTACCCTGTGGCTTGCTAATGGCTTACTGGGTTTAATCGGCAATGACTCTCCCGTACTGGCGCTGACCTTGATTCTGGTTATCACCATGTTGCTTTCCAGCGTGGTCAATAATGCGGCAACTGCACTGGTGATGGCTCCAATCGGTGTCGCTACGGCAACTACCATGCATGTCAATAGTGATGCTTTCCTGATGGTAATTGCCGTCGGCGCCTCCTGTGCCTTCCTCACACCAGTTGGGCATCAATCCAATACCCTGGTGATGGGGCCAGGTGGCTACCAGTTTGGTGATTACTGGCGTATGGGCTTGCCACTGGAAATATTAATTATCGTCATAACGATTCCGTTAATCTTGTGGATATGGCCGTTGTAATGATTTATAACTGATAAATCCCTACTCTTGCAACCCGTTAAAATTCTTATTGGTTTTATAACGTCCCACTGACTAGAATCTCCTAACAATCTATTACTTTTAACCAACAAACAGCAATGGACGCTTGAATGACGATTCGTGAATATAAAAAAGGTGAGCATAAAAGTAGTTTTATTGGCTTGCGTGTGGTGGTCAAAGTTGGTGACGATTACCGGCAAAAATATTTCAATTTTAGAAAGGCCAGCGATGATGATGCAATTGAGAAAATGCGCAAAGATGCCAAAAAACTCAACGCCGAGTGGAATATGGAACGCGAACTGGTGCAATCAAGAAAAGAGCGCCAGTGCAGGGAAAAACGACGGGTATCATCACCCTATACAACGGGTGTGTCTGGTGTAAAAATGCGTTTTTCAGGCGGCAAAAAACACCGCAGCACCAGCAACAAAAAGTACTTCACGCCCTATTTTATCGTATCAGGTTCACAAAATGGCAAACGCTTCAACAAACTACTTAATATTCTTAACCTGGGCTACGATATGGCCTGGTTTAAAGCGGTTGGATATTATGCAGAACAAAAGAATATATCGAATTACTCTCATCTGCTTGAGCGCAAACCACCGGTTGAGCAGTTCTATATTATCTATAAACATCAAACATCGCTTGGCAACGATATTCCCTTAAGAAGAATCCCCAAAGAATTAGACCCTAAAATTGCCGAACAAATGATTGCAAAATGAAGCTGGTTAGCCGATCACATCCTGCGACTGCTCATCGGCAAAATAGGATGAGCGCACCATTGGCCCACTGGCAACATGCGAGAAACCCATCTCATAACCCATCACTTCCAGTTCCTTAAATTCATCCGGTGTAACAAACCGTTCCACCGCCAGATGATCAAGGCTAGGCTGAAGGTATTGCCCAAGCGTTAGCATATTACAACCGTGCTCACGCAAATCTTGCATCACCGCTTTAACTTCTTCGATTTCCTCACCCAGACCCAGCATCAAGCCCGATTTGGTGGGCACATCAGGATATTGATTTTTAAAGTGTTTTAATAAATCCAGTGACCATTGGTAATCCGCACCGGGGCGTGCTTTTTTATACAAACGCGGCACCGTTTCCAGGTTATGGTTAAATACATCCGGCGGTGCTTTGCGCATAATATCCAGCGCAATATCCATGCGACCACGAAAATCCGGGGTAAGTATTTCAATACGGATTTCCGGGTTCAGCTCACGTACCGCAGAGATACAATTGACAAAATGTTCTGCACCACCATCGCGCAAATCATCCCGGTCAACCGATGTAATCACCACATATTTTAGCTTCATCGCAGCAATTGTTTCTGCCAGGGATTGAGGCTCATCAAGGTTTAAAGGGTCAGGCCGACCATGCCCCACATCACAAAAAGGACAACGGCGCGTACAAATATCACCCATAATCATGAAAGTCGCCGTGCCTTTGGTGAAACATTCGCCCAGGTTCGGGCAGGCCGCCTCCTCGCATACTGTATTCAGCTTTTGCTCTCGTAACACTTTTTTAAGGCGCTTGACCTCAGTCGTGGTGGGTGCTTTTGCACGTATCCAGGCAGGTTTACGTTTGACTTCAGTACTCGGAACCACCTTAATCGGGATTCGGGCAACTTTTTCAGCACCGCGCAGTTTTACACCTTGTTTGGCTTTGTTTACACTCATGAATAAATCCAGTTTCTTTTCAGGGAGTATACCCATCATGCCAAGCCATTACCAAATCAGTTTTTATGTGCCTAAAACACACTGCGAAGTCGTTAAACAGGCGATGTTTGATGCTGGTGCTGGCAAACTCGGTACTTATGATTCCTGTGCATGGCAAACACTGGGGCAAGGACAATTCAAACCACAGGAAGGAAGCAACCCTTTCCTGGGTAAAACGGGTAACATTGAAGTCGTCGATGAATACAAAGTAGAAATGATCTGTAACAAAGCCAATCTAAAAGCCGCCATCGACGCATTAAAAAACAGCCACCCCTACGAGGAGCCTGCTTATTCAGTCATAAAACTGGAAAATTGATCTATTGCACAAAACCAGCTACGCAGGGCAAGCAAAAAAAAAGGCATCCCGAAGGATGCCTTTTTTAGTCTACTGATTTTAAGTCATCAGTTTAGAACTTGTGACGAATACCGAAAGAGATACCGTCTGCGTCGCCGCCACTAGTTGACTTGATAGACTCACCATGACCATTGCCACCGAGTGTAGCGCCTTCAGAGATCGTTGCATACTGTGCGTATACTTCAGTCTTAGCACCTAGCTTATGATCATAACCAATTGCGATTAGGTCAGGATCTTTGCTTGTCTTGTCAATATCACGTGTATAGTATTGACCTTTGATAGTTCCAGCGCCCAGCTTGTAAGAAGCACCAATACCAAATACAGTTGCATCCCTACCATCACCACCTAGAAGACCTGCCACTGTAGAATCATTAGTCTCATCCTGATACATGCCCACAATCTTGGCAGCACCTATTTTGTATGAACCCATCAGGCGATAAGCGTTCTCATCACCAGCACCCTTAACATCATGAGTTTCATAGCCAGCACCTAGCATCAAAGGACCTGCATTATAAAAACCATTAATACTGGTGGCTGTATTATCATCAGAACCAGCAATATCAGTTACATAAGCAGCCAATGCCTGGAAACCACCCATTTTTGGTGATTGATAGGCAATAACGTTGTTGGCGCGTTGATCCCAAACTTTTGCGTTCAAAATGCTACGGTTTTG
>CAZPEE010000048.1:0-7331 GCA_964585525.1 uncultured Cocleimonas sp. | reverse complement strand
GTTTCAGCCATAGCTGGTACTGCGATAGCAGATACAGCGCCGGCAATTGCAATAGCGAGTATTTTTTTCATAACTTTTATTCCTTTTATATAAAAATTAACGTTTAGAATTCGAATATGTGTATAAACTGTTGAGTTATCATATTTCACTCAGCGCTATTTATACGCCTGTTGTCGTTATTTTGCAAATGTTTTTGTTAAAAAGAGACACTTTTATGTCATTTTTTGTTGTTTAGATACAACCATGCTTGTTTTTTGAAAGAAAACACTTAAATTACACCGCAAGTGAGTGTAGTGCTAACAACAACGCAACTACTCAGCTTACAAACTCGTGAAGGATCATCCTTATTTGATCTAAATTCATTATTCAGGCGTTTCTATACTAAACTATCAGCAGCTAGGATTAAAACAGGTTAATAACAATAGAAGGAAACGTCCGTGTTAAAAAAACTTCGTGACTGGATATGGCAAACGATTGTTGACTGGTTGAACGATATTCCCAAAGGAAACCGCGATCCACAAATGATCAATGACTTTTCCCGGCTATTGAAGGCACTCGAACCAGCGGACGTGGTTTTATTTGAAGGACGTGCGCGGGTGAGCGAAGTGATTAAAATCATCACCTTATCTCCCTGGACACATGCCGCACTGTATATCGGACGCCTTAATGATATAAAAAACCCGGCCACACGCAGACTCGTCTTAAAGCATTATCAAGGTGACCCTGACAAACCTTTGATCATTGAATCATTACTCGGCCAGGGCACAATCGTGGCACCGTTAAGCAATTATTATGAAGATAATTTGCGCGTCTGTCGCCCGTTGGGGCTGCGCTCAAGTGACCAAAAAAAAGTGGTCAGTTTTGCAGCTGAACACCTTGGCATGAATTATGATATTCGACAATTACTTGACCTGGCGCGTTTCATGTTCCCCTATGGTATTTTACCGAGAGAATGGCGCTCCTCCCTGTTCCAGCATAATGCAGGGCGACCCACCAATATTATTTGCTCCAGTATGATTGCCCGCTGTTTTCAGAGCATTAATTATCCAATCACGCCCATTATTAAAGCGGACAACAATGACCGTGTTAAATTTCACAAACGTGATTTTCGCTTATTTGTCCCCAGTGACTTTGACTATTCCCCCTCTTTTCAAATACTTAAATTTCCCACCTGGCCTTTATTAAAGAAAGGAGAATACCGAAACCTGCCCTGGGAAGACGAAACTCAAAGCGAACCAAACAGCGCCAAACAAGCAGAAAAACCAAATCAAAAACAACAATCTACACTATCATTACTGTATAAGAAGACGTATCAAAAGCTTATGAAAACCCATTAACCCGGATGTTTCATGAGGGGAATGATTTTCTGGAAAATCTGGCAAAGAAGGTTGGACAAATATCGGGAACACCCTAGCAGGGCTAGGGTTTGAGCGATTTTGTTCAAGATTCGAAGCCAGATTTATCAGAAAACCATTCAGGTGCAAACTGTGATTTTTTTAAATACATTATATTTACTCGTAAATATTGATATTAGTTAATTATTTTACACAATTAATAACCGCCGTCATGAAATATCCGGGTTATTAAATTATCACGCAAGGAGAATACAATGCTCTGGTTCATTCTACTCATCATTAGCATCGGCATTATCGGTTACCTTCGGCTTAAGCTGAATCAGGCAACCTGGGTACTTGGCGCATGGCTTATTATTGTCGCCCTCTCTGGCTCCCTACATAGCAGTTCGTGGTTTTTATGGCTGGTTTGGCTAACGCTTATCGCTACCCTGAGCATTATCAACCTACCCAATATCAGGCAAATGCTCATCAGCAAACCCGCGATGAAATTATTGTCGGCCAACCTGCCAACCATCTCCCGCACCGAGCAGGAAGCACTGGATGGCGGCAATGTCTGGTGGGATGCACAGTTATTTTCCGGCAAACCAGACTGGACACATTTACGTGATATTTCCACCAGCCGCCTGACAGAAGAAGAACAAGCCTTCCTGGATGGCCCGGTAAACCAGCTTTGTGCGATGCTGGATGACTGGCAGATCACACACGAATTACAGGATTTACCCACGAAAGTCTGGGACTATATAAAGGAAGAACGTTTTTTTGGCATGATTATCCCGAAAGAATATGGCGGCCTGGGTTTTTCTGCACTGGCACATTCCCAGGTCGTAATGAAAATCTCCGGGCGCAGTATTACCGCAGCCGTTACCGTGATGGTTCCCAACTCACTGGGGCCAGGTGAGTTGCTGATCAAATATGGTACTCAGGACCAAAAGGATTTCTACCTGCCGCGCCTCGCCATTGGTAAAGATGTTCCCTGTTTTGCACTAACCGGCCCCGAAGCGGGTAGTGATGCAGGCTCTATCCCCGACATAGGTATTGTCTGCAAAGCCGAATTCAATGGTAAGCAGGATGTACTGGGCATACGCCTGAATTGGGAAAAACGCTATATTACGCTGGGGCCTATCGCAAGCCTGTTAGGTTTGGCCTTCCAGCTTTATGACCCCGACGGGCTGTTGGACGGGCATGAACAGGTGGATATTGAAAGAGATCCACACAAGCCAGACTATATTGGCATTACGGTTGCGCTGATTCCCACCGACACACCGGGTGTTGACATCGGCAAACGCCACTTCCCGCTCAACAACCCTTTCCAGAATGGCCCTAACTGGGGCGAAGATGTTTTTATTCCAATGGACTGGATTATCGGCGGTGAAGCCCAGCTTGGCAAAGGCTGGCGCATGCTGGTCGAATGCCTGGGTGAAGGACGGGGTATTTCCCTGCCTGCATTATCCACTGGTGCAGCTAAAATGCTAACACGCTATACCGGTGCTTATGCACGGGTTCGCAAACAATTTGGTATTCCGATTGGCCAATTTGAAGGCATCGAAGAGCCGCTCGCCAACATGCTCGGTAATACCTATTTAATGGATGCCGCCCGCATACTCACCGTAACGGCTTTAGACCAAGGGCAACGCCCGGCAGTGATTACTGCGCTACTCAAATACCAACTCACCGAGCGTATGCGTAAAATCACCAACGATGGCATGGATATACAAGGTGGATCGGGTATTTGCCTTGGTCCATCAAACTTTATCGGTCGTGGTTATCAAGCCATCCCTGTCGCAATCACGGTTGAAGGTGCCAACATACTGACCCGTTCACTGATTGTATTTGGACAGGGTGCAATCCGCTGCCATCCCTACTTGATCAAGGAAATGAAAGCCACACAGGAAAAAAACCTGGAAGCACTGGATGACGCACTATTTTCACACATGGGTTTTGTCATCAGCAATTTATCGCGTAGCGTCTGGTTTGGCATCACCAATGCCATTTTTGAAGTGCCAGGCACACCCTTAACCCGCACGTACTATCGCCGCCTGACACGCCTAAGCGCCAGTTTTGCGCTGTTATCAGACTACGCCCTGCTCACCCTGGGGGGTAATCTAAAACGCAAAGAAAGACTTTCGGGGCGTTTTGCCGACATCCTCGCCAATATGTACCTGTGTTCTGCCACGCTTAAGCATTTTGAGGACCAGGGCGAACCCGAAGCAGACTTACCCTTGCTTCATTATGCATGTCAGCAAACCATGCATGATGCACAACAGGCGATGCTCGCCGTCTTTTACAATTTACCATTCAGGCCCATTGCCAAAACATTGCGCGCACTGATGTTCCCTTTTGGAAAACCCTATGCGCCACCGTCCGACAAACTCATTCACGACGTTGCCAGGCTGGCACTTTCTCCATCCTCAACACGCGACCGCTTAACCGAGGGTGCTTATTTGAGTGATGACCCTGCCGATCCCGCAGGCCGCATTGAATATGCATTCCAGCAATCCATACTTGCAGAAGATGCAGAGAAAAAGCTTAAAAAGCTGTTTAAGCAAGGTAAACTCAAAGGCCGTACCCACACAGAGCGTATTACCGAAGCCATGCAACATTCACTGATCACAAAAGAAGAAGGCGAGCAACTGCATACCTCATGGCTAGCCATGCGTGATGCAATCCGCGTTGATTCATTTACCGCCGAGGAATTTAGCAGGGGTGGAAATGCCAACTAAACACCAAGGCCGGGCCGTCTACCTTGTGGATGGCGCACGCACACCTTTTTTGAAAGCACGCGGCAAGCCGGGGTTATTTAGCGCGATTGAATTAGCCCTGGGTGCAACAAATCCACTCATACTACGCCAGCCTTTTGACGCAACCGACCTTGATGAAGTCATCTACGGCTGCATGATGCCTAGCGCTGATGAAGCCAACATCGCACGTATTCTTGCACTGCGTATCGGTGGCGGCGACAAACTGACCGCCTACACCGTACAACGCAACTGTGCATCTGGGCTACAAGCCGTTGATAACGCCGTGCGCAATATCTCACACGGCTATGCTGACCTGATTCTGGCAGGTGGTGTGGATGCCATGAGTCGAGCACCCTTAATATTACATGAAGACATGGTGCACTGGCTGGCTGACTGGAACAAGGCTAAATCGACTGGTGCAAAGCTAAAAGCACTCAGCCAGATAAAACCCCGCCATTTCTCACCCATTATCGCGCTGCTACGTGGTTTAACCGATCCCGTAGTCGGCCTCAACATGGGGCAAACCGCCGAAAACCTTGCCTGGCGCTTTGACATTAGCCGTGAGCAAATGGACGAGTATGCCGTTCAAAGCCACTTACGTTTATCAAAAGCCATGGAAAAAGGTCATCTGGATGAAATTGAAACCATTTACAGCCAGTCAGGGCAAGCCTTCGGGCATGATGACGGTGTACGCCCCGATAGCACGGTGGAAAAGATTGCCAAACTCAAACCGTTTTTTGACAAACCCTACGGCAAGGTCACACCCGCCAACAGCTCACAAATCACCGATGGCGCATGTAGCCTGATCCTGGCAAGTGAAGATGCCATCAATAAACACAAATTAACACCCATTGCCAAATTAAACCCGGCGCAATGGGCGGGCCTTGATCCGGCGCAAATGGGGCTGGGACCCGCCTATGCCATAGCAAAAACCTTACGGGCCCGCCAACTGGTCATGGAAAATATCAACTACTGGGAAATCAATGAAGCCTTTGCCGCACAGGTACAAGCCTGTGTACTGGCACTCAATGATGAAACATTTTGCCGTGAGGAACTTAACTTTAACCATGCAGCAGGCGAAATCCCCATGGATAAACTGAATGTTGATGGTGGTGCAATAGCCCTGGGGCATCCGGTTGGCTCAAGCGGGGCACGTATTGTGTTGCACCTGGCGCATGTTTTGCAGCGAGAAAAAGCCAGCAAAGGCATCGCAACCTTATGTATTGGCGGTGGGCAAGGCGGTGCAATGTTAGTCGAAGCCGTTGGGGGAGGCCTGTTATGAGCAACTATCAACACATCAAGCTCAACAATGACCAACATAATATTTACTGGCTTGCCATTGATGTAAAAGGCGAATCTGCCAATGTCATCAACCCTGAACTCATTGCAGAAATAACCAGAGCTTGCGATGAAATCAGGGCATCCGGCGCCAGTGGTATGATTATCCACTCGGCAAAACCCAGTGGCTTTATCGCCGGTGCAGATGTGAAAGGTTTCGCAGGTATAACAGCGAATGACAAAGAACGTGCTCTTGAATTTATCCATGCTGGGCAACGGCTTTGTCAAACCATCGAAGATTTGCCGCTACCAACGCTTGCCATGGTCAAAGGCTTTTGCATGGGTGGCGGGCTGGAGTTGGCTTTGGCATGCGATTACATTATTTGCGACGATGCGCCTGCTACAAAATTATCCTTGCCTGAAATCAAGCTCGGCATTCACCCTGGTTTTGGCGGTACTGTGCGTTCTATTCGCAGAATGGGTGTACTGCAAGCGATGCCAATGATGCTAACAGGACGCAACATTTTACCCAGGGTTGCTGCCAAACTCGGCCTGGTTGACCGTTGCGTCCCCCTGCGGCAACTGCAAACAACCGCCCTGCATACCATTCTGGATAAACCTGCCAAACGGGTTTTGCCAAAACGTTTGCAACTGCTGGAAACAGCGCCCATGCGTAAAATCATCGCCATGCAAATGCGTAAACAGGTGGCAAGCAAAGCGAAACAGGAACACTACCCGGCACCTTACGCGCTGATTAATCTCTGGGAACAGCATGGCACACAAGGTAATGGCATGTTCGCAGCAGAAGCCGAATCGGTCGCCCAACTGGTTACGACAGCGACAGCGCAAAACCTGGTTCGTGTCTTCTTTTTACAAAACCGTTTGAAAGCCCTGGGCGATAAATCACTGTTTAACCCGAAACATGTGCATGTGGTTGGTGCTGGTGTCATGGGCGGTGATATTGCTGCCTGGTGCGCCATGCAGGGTTTAAAAGTCACCCTGCAGGATACCAGCACGGATGCCCTGGCACGAGTGATCGGCAGAGCCAATAGTGGCTTTAAACGGCGCTATAAAAAAGACAAAATACGCATTATGCAGGCCCAGGACAACCTGTTAGCTGATTTGGATGGGCATGGCATCGCCAAGGCAGACGTGATTATTGAAGCTATTTTTGAGAACCTTGAAGCCAAACAGGCCATTTTTAAAGCGCTCGAGAAAAAAGCCAAACCCGATGCCATCATTGCAAGCAATACGTCCAGCATCCCTTTGAATGAAATAGCCAACGTGATGAAACAACCGGAACGTTTGGTTGGCCTTCACTTCTTTAACCCGGTATTTAAAATGCCACTGCTTGAGGTAGTCTATCATCCAGCGCAAACCAGCCCTGATGTGGTCAAACGGGCACAATCCTTTGCTTCACACATCAATAAACTACCCTTACCTGTGAAAAGCTCACCAGGCTTTTTAATCAACCGAATTCTGATGCCCTATATTTTAGAAGGTGTCCTGCTCCATCAAGAAGGTGTACCTGCACCTATTATTGATAAGTCCGCTATTGATTACGGAATGCCAATGGGACCTTTGGAACTGGCGGATACGGTCGGTCTGGATATTTGCCTGCATGTGGGGAAAATACTCAGCGATACCGTGGGTGTAACCTTGCCTGGGAACCTGGATAAAGAAGTGGCTGCAGGTCATTTAGGCAAAAAATCTGGCAAAGGTTTTTACAACTGGAAAAAAGGTAAAAAAGTGGCAGGCGCTACATCTAACTGGGCAGGTGATCGTTACAAAATACAGAGCCGGCTCATTGAAAAATTGCTCAATGAATCAAAAAAATGCCTGGAAGAAGGTATTGTCGAAGATGCAGACCTACTGGATGCCGGTGTTATTTTTGGCACCGGGTTCGCACCCTTCCGTGGTGGCCCCATGCATGTTTTGACCGAAGCCAGAGATGCATTAT
>CAZPEE010000047.1:10970-12280 GCA_964585525.1 uncultured Cocleimonas sp. | reverse complement strand
TGCTTCCAAAGCATCATATTGGCTTGCCTTATATCCCTTTAACATACGGTCTTCTGCAGCTTCTTTTTTTTCTTCGATATACTGACAAAGCGCCTCTTTGGTTTTGAATTTTTTTAAATTCATGCTTTTTGCATTACTGCTGCCAATTGGCAACAAAAGAACGGTTAGCGATAAGACCAGGTTCAAGGATTTCATAGTAAGTGTGATTATAATTATTAGAAGGTCAGATAATAATTATGAATGACGGCAAATACAAATCTGTCCGCCAAACGGATAAGAATAATCCTGTAAGAACCCCGGTTTAACCAAGACTTGAAGCATCATCATCACAATAAAAAAGGCGCAGTTCCCTGCGCCTTTTTTACTCTCTTTTCATACCCTTTTTCAATCAATAATTAGCCCATCTTTAACATCAGCTTATTCAACTTATTCACAAACCCAGCCGGGTCTTCCAGTTGCGCGCCTTCTGCCAGCAGTGCCTGGTCAAACAGTATTTCTGCCCAGTCTTCAAACTGGTCATCATCCGTTTCTTTTTCCATGCGTTCAATCAAAGGGTGTGTCGGGTTGATTTCCAGGACAGGCTTACTACTTGGCATGTCATGGCCCGCCTGTTTCATCAGGTTTTGCATGTAGAGCGCCATATCCTGCTCATTTAACACGATACAGGAAGGTGACGTAGTAAGACGATGTGAAACACGGACATCTTCAACCTTATCGCCAAGAACTTTCTTTAAATGCTTGATAACACTACTTGCTTCCTTCTCGGCTTTTTTCTGTTCCTTCTTGTCTTCCTCGCTGTCAAACTTACTCAGGTCAAGTTCACCCTTGGCGACAGATTGCAGTTTTTTGCCGTCAAACTCCTGTAAGCCATTGACCAGCCACTCATCTACACGATCACTCAGCAACAATACTTCAATGCCTTTTTTGCGGAAAACTTCCAGGTGCGGGCTATTTTTCGCAGCAGTAAATGAATCGGCGGTAATATAATAAATAGCATCCTGCCCTTCTTTCATGCGTGAAACATAATCTTCCAGTGTTACCTTCTGTTCTTCGACATCATCATGGGTTGAGGAGAAGCGCAGCAATTTGGCAATTTGTTCCTTGTTGGCAAAATCTTCGCCAGGCCCTTCTTTCATTGCCTTACCGAACTCATTCCAGAATTTCTGGTATTTTTCCTCATCATTTTTCGCCATTTTTTCCAGCAAACCCAGCACCTTTTTAACCGATGCCTTACGCATGGAATCGACTACGCGGTTGCTTTGTAAAATTTCACGCGAGACATTCAATGGCAAATCATTCGAGTCCATCAC
>CAZPEE010000047.1:0-10870 GCA_964585525.1 uncultured Cocleimonas sp. | reverse complement strand
TTGACGACTTCCCATTCATCGGTGAGCTTGCCTTCCTCATCCTGCTTGCGCATTTTAACGGGCAAGGGAATATGGTCTGAATAGGTCGAGATAATGGAGCGCAAACGCCAGCCATTGGCAAATTCTTTTTCTTCATCTTTGAGGTGCAGGACAATTTCTGTACCGTGGCTATCTTTTTTGGTTTTCTCCAAAGTAAAACCATTCTCGCCAGTGGATTCCCAAACAACGCCATTTGCTGGCTTGTCTCCTGCCTTGCGTGTCGTCAGGGTTACCTTGTCAGCAACAATAAATGCAGAATAAAAGCCGACACCAAACTGACCAATCAGATGCGAGTCTTTGGCAGCATCGCCGGTGAGTTTTTGTAAAAACTCTTTGGTGCCAGATTTTGCAATCGTACCGATGTTTTCAATCACTTCATCGTGATTCATGCCAATGCCATTGTCGCGCACTGTCACCGTATTGGCTTTTTCATCACATTCTATTTCTATGCGTAATTCAGAATCCCCCTCATAGAGTGAATCATCAGAGATGGCCTCAAAACGCAATTTATCGCAGGCATCCGAAGCATTTGAAATCAATTCCCGCAAGAAAATTTCCTTGTTGGAATAAAGTGAATGAATCATTAAATGAAGCAACTGGTTAACTTCAGTCTGGAACTCTAAATTTTCTTTTTTCTGTGGTTTTCCCATGTTAAATTCCTCTTAAATACGATCTGATTTTCGTTGCTCAAAATGTATGGGCAGCGCCTACCTTTTCAAGCATTTTTCTGCATTTAATTGTGTGCTATTTTTATTGCTTTTTATGGTGTATCCATAACTATTGCATGCTACAATGCGCGCCTTTTTATGCATGGTCGTTTTTTCGGCTGTTTTTATTTACTATCTGGAACCTAGGAAATTATGTCTCTGAACGCAGAAACCAAAGCGAAAATCGTTGCTGATTACCGCTTGTCAGACACTGACACCGGGTCTCCGGAGGTGCAAATTGCGCTTTTAACCGCAAATATCAGGCATCTTACGGAGCATTTTAAAACACACATTCATGACCACCATTCACGTCGTGGCCTGTTAAGAATGGTTAACCAACGCCGTAAGCTACTTGACTACCTGAAGCGTAAGGAACTTACGCGCTATCAGGATTTGATCAAGCGCCTCGAATTGCGTCGCTAACACAACAACACGACACCGCCTTCATGGCGGTGTTTTTATTTTCAGTAAGTCATGCTCAGGTTGTTTATAAAAGTCTATTTACAAACAATTGATTTTTATAAACATCCTACATGGCAAAATATCAAAACCCCACACAAAGGATAAATAAACATGTTTGATGTTGTAACAACAACGTTTCAGTATGGTGATAACACTGTTGAACTAGAAATGGGCGAAATCGCTCGCCAGGCACACGCCGCTGTTAAAGTTGATATGGATGGTACCGTCGTTTTTGTCACCGTCGTTGGCCAAAAATCTGCCCGTGAAGGACAAGATTTTTTCCCGCTCACGGTTAACTACCAGGAAAAAACCTACGCTGCAGGAAAAATTCCCGGCGGTTTCTTTCGCCGCGAAGCACGCCCCAGTGAAGGCGAGACGTTATTGGCGCGTTTAATTGACCGCCCTATTCGCCCACTTTTCCCGTCCGGTTACATGAATGAAGTGCAAGTCATTATTACCGTGGTCTCCTTAAACCCGGATATATTGCCTGACATTCCCGCCATGCTGGGCACTTCAGCTGCATTATCAGCATCGGGCATTCCGTTTGACGGCCCTATCGGTGCCGCACAGGTTGGCTATAAAGATGGTAACTACATCCTTAACCCGAATGTTCAACAACTGGCAGATTCCGAGCTTGACCTGATGGTCGCAGGCACCAAAGATGCGGTACTGATGGTTGAATCTGAAGCCAAAGAGCTTTCAGAAGAAATCATGCTCGGTGCTGTCATGTTCGGCCATGAACAGATGCAGGTTGCGATTGATGCCATCACTGAATTTGCCTCAGAGGTTGGCAACGAACGCTGGGAATGGTCACCAGCAGAAAAAGATGAGGCACTCGCAAAACAAGTTGCTGATATCTGTGAAGCCGATCTTAAGGATGCTTTCTCAACCGCAGATAAAATGGATCGCCAGGATAAAGTCGCTGCCGCGAAAGAAAAACTTATGGCCGCTTTGGTTACTGAGGAAGAAGGCTCTGCCGATGCAGGTGACGTAGCAAATGCATTCAAAGACCTGGAGAAAAAGATCGTCCGCAGCCGCATTATTGCTGGGGAGCCACGTATTGATGGCCGTGACAACACCACCGTCCGCGCTATTGAATCGCGTATTGGTGTGCTACCAAGAACGCACGGTTCGGCATTATTCACCCGTGGCGAAACACAGGCCTTGGTGGTTACCACACTGGGCACACAGCGCGACGCACAAATCATTGATGCGCTTCAAGGCACATACAAAGAGCCATTCATATTACACTACAACTTCCCGCCTTACTCAGTGGGTGAAACAGGCCGTACTGGCAGCCCTGGCCGTCGTGAGATTGGCCATGGCCGCCTGGCTAAACGCGGTGTTTTGGCGGTTATGCCAGATCAGGAAGCATTCCCTTACACTGTACGTGTCGTGTCTGAAATTACCGAATCAAATGGCTCAAGCTCCATGGCTTCCGTGTGTGGCACGTCGCTATCATTAATGGATGCTGGCGTCCCTATTAAAGCACCTGTTGCCGGTATCGCAATGGGGCTGGTTAAAGAAGGTGATGATTTTGCTGTATTGACCGATATACTGGGCGATGAAGACCACCTCGGCGACATGGACTTTAAAGTCGCAGGCACTAAAGACGGTATCAATGCACTTCAAATGGACATCAAAATTCAGGGCATTACAAAAGAAATCATGGAACAGGCGCTAGAGCAAGCCCAGGCCGCACGTTTACACATACTGGATGAGATGAACAAAGTCATTAACCACTCCCGTGAAGAGGTTTCTGACTTTGCGCCTCGCTACCTCACCATGAAAGTCAACCCGGATAAAATCCGTGAAGTTATCGGTAAAGGTGGCGAAACCATTCGTGGCATTACCGAGCAGACTGGCGCACAGGTTGATATTGATGATTCAGGCGCCATTAAAATTTCAGCTGTTGATGGCAAAGCAGCTAATGCCGCAAAGAAAATCATCGAAGACATTACCGCCGAAGCCGAGGTTGGCACAATCTACAACGGTAAGGTTGCCAAGATCATGGAATTTGGCGCATTCGTTACCATTCTCCCTGGTAAAGATGGCCTGGTACATATCTCTCAAATCAGTGATGAGCGTGTTGAGAAAGTTAGCGACCACCTCAAAGAGGGTGATGACGTTCGCGTAAAGCTACTTGAAATTGATCGTCAGGGCAGGATGCGTTTGAGCATGAAAGAGGTAGGCGAAGGCGAATAAACCCTTAAACATACTACCGTTTATCAAAAGGCTCCTTTTCAGGAGCCTTTTTTATTCCTGGCTGCATCTAAAACACCTATTAAGCGTATATGTAGGTAAAGAACAATATACTCGACCTGTTGTGTGCTTTACGACAATAAAAACCGGAAGAAGATAATGGAAGATATTTACGCAGAACTGCTGCATAAGGCAGCAGATGGAGACCAGCTCGCGTTCAAGCAGTTATACGAGCAATGTTCTCCAAAGCTAATGAGCCTTTGCCTGCGCTTGATGAAAACCGAGGCTTTGGCAGAAGACGTTTTACAAGAAGGTTTTATTAAAATATGGGAAAAAGCAGATTCATTTTCACCCGGCAAGGGAAAAGCCATGACCTGGATGTCTACCGTGGTTCGTAATAAAGGACTGGATAAACTACGCAGCCTGAAAACCAAAGCGGCTGAAACAGAAATACACTATGAAGGCATTGAGTTTTCATCCACGGATATGCAACCCGACCAGCTGTCCAACATGAGCGAAGAAGTAAAAGGCTTAATGGATTGCCTGGATAAACTAAAACCCGAACAACGCGAATGCATTTTACTTTCTTACTACTATGGACACACCCATCAGGAGTTATCCAAAAAACTGGATAGGCCATTGGGAACAATCAAGGCCTGGATTAGAAGAGGCCTGGAGGACATACGACCATGTCTAAACTAAATGACAATAAATCACTCAACCGCTACCAGAACCCTGAGATTTTTGAGCAACTGGCGATTGAATACGCGGTTGGCTCCCTGCACGGGCGCGCCAGAAAACGCTTTGAAGTTCTCATGGATACCCATTTTTACCTGAAAGCTGTGGTCGATGCCTATGAGCACCAATTTGCCCATTTAGTCGAGTTGCTACCTGATACACAACCTTCCAAACAGGTCTGGGACAATATTGAAGCACAGATCAACAAGCCGGCCTCCCAAAAACAAACCGTTCTTGCAAAACAGCAAGAAAAAACAAGCTGGTGGAAAAGAACCTTTTTCAAACAGGGCTTTGGGCTGGCCGCCATGGCTTTAGTGATAGCAGCAGCACTGTTTTTAAACCCCATGACCATCACACCAACCGTTTATAGCGCGGTACTGGAAACACCTTCACACGAAACGGTTGCCATAACCAAAATTCAAAAATCAGATATGAAGCTCTCCATTGAGCTGATGAAAGAAGTCGACGTTGCTGACAATATGGAGCTAACACTTTGGTGCCATCCCAAGGATAAAGGCGGCAAACCCATGAAAATGGGTACAGTTTCCAAAGAAGGGAAAACCATGATTACGATTAGCAAGGACGAATGGAAAAACCTTAAAAATGTGGACATGCTTACCATTCATGTTGAGCCCAAAAACTCACATGCAAACAAACCTGGGGATAAAATAATCCTTCAGGGGAAATTAAACATACTCGCCAAATTATAACGCTCTGGGATAACGCTCTCGAAAACATTCTGGGGAGATATGCAACACATGTCCCCTCAGGGTTTTGTTGATTAAGCCTGTCTGAAAGGCTATATTCTTCCATCTCCCTTTTATACAATCAGGTAAACACTTATTCTCTATCGTACGCCTTTGCTTTTTGTTTTCGCCTCACTGATAGCGTGTAGCACGCTTCAGTCTGATGTATTTGACTACCCACTCGCGCCAAACAACGACATTGACCGACATATGCAGATAGTTTTGCTCGGCAGCCTCGGCATGAAACCACTCAATTTTAATGGCATGCCAGTGACCGAACTCTCAGGCATTGCCTGGGATAACGACGAACAATTACTTTACGCCATATCGGACGAAGGATTGCTCTATCACTTAAAACTGACGATCAAAAACAATCAGCTTGAAAATATGCAGGTAGTCTTTGCCGCACGCCTCAGGGATAAAAACAACAAACGTTTAGGCAAAAAATATTCCGATGCCGAGGGCTTGTCACTGCTCCATAGCCATAACGGCAAAAAAGGTGATTCTAAACTGATTATTTCATTCGAGGGTAAACCACGTATTGCCTATTATACGTCTACCGGGAAATTTCTTGCCAAAGTAGATATACCCAAAAACCTGAAACATAAAAAATATTACCGAAACAAAAACAAGGCACTTGAAAGTGTTACCCTGCATCCGCAATACGGCATAATGACGGCGGCCGAATTTCCCTTAAAAAAGGACGCAAAAAACTATCAGACAGTCTATTCGGCCTCCGGGAAAAAATGGCACTTCCCCGCATCAGATGCAGAAAACAGTGCCATTACCGGCATGGAAACCTTACCCAATGGAGACCTGCTGATTCTGGAGCGTGCCTGGAAAAATAAATTTACGCCCATCGTGATTAACCTGCGCCAGCTATTCCTCAATGACTGCAATGATAAACAGGAATGCAAAACCCGAAAGATTGCCTCCTTATCCGGTGCCGACGGCTGGTATCTGGATAACTTTGAAGGACTCGCCCACTATAAAAACAACCAGTATTTAATGATATCGGATAACAACCAGCATCCCTTACAAAACACCGTGCTGGTTTTATTTAAAGTCAAACTTTAAGGACTGTGAAAAGATTCTATTGAGCTTGGAAAAAAGAGAATAGAAAAATCACCAGCGTGTTCTACACTCAATATATGAAAAATAAAACACTCGGCCATCTAACATCGCCAGAAGCCTGGGACTTTTTGCAAAAGCACCCTGAAGCTAAACTGATTGATATCCGCTCCTCCATGGAGTTCCTGTTCATAGGGCATCCCAAAGGCTGCACCCATATCGGCTGGATGGAAGAACCAGACTGGGACATTAACCCAAACTTTGTTGAAGAAATTAAAGCCGAGCAAGGTGATGATAACATCCCCATCGTGATGATTTGCCGTAGCGGTAATCGTTCCGAAAAAGCAGGACAACAGCTACTTGAAGCCGGGCTGCTTAATATTTACCACATCAGCGATGGTTTTGAAGGCGACCGTGATGTTAACAACCACCGCGGCACCTTAAACGGCTGGCGCTTCCATGGCCTACCCTGGGAGCAATGTTAGCAATACAAATAAACGTACATTAGCGATATTGGCGCAAATAGAACCACTCAAAAAAGCGTTTTGAATAATGGAATAATTTACTTGGGAACACAAACTTACGTGTCTCACTTCGATAAACCATAATACCCTTATCCAGCGTATCGACAATACAAATCAGCTCCCACTTAAAGGTCTCATCGGCAGGCTTGCCGTCCAGTTCTGCCAATACATTCCTGGCTGCCGCTCCTGCCTGTAAATCAGCCATGTGTGCCTGCTTGGGTGCCCAGTCAGGCCCCGGATAGCTACCACTATCGCCCGCAACATAAACATGCTCCAAACCTTCGACCTTACAATGTTTATCCGCAACAATCATGCCTCCGGGGGAGCGGGGTAAATCGGTATTTTCAAGCCATGCCGGGCCAGTCATGCCTGGCATGAACAAGATCAGGTCGGCAGCAAACTCAGCCCCTTCGGTAACCACTTTGTCAACCTCAAAACGTTTCATTTTATGACCCAACTGGGTTTTGATGCCACGCTTTTGCATTTCTGCCAGCAGGCCTTTTACCGCCTTGCCCCCTAACCGTTTACCCGGCTCGGCACCCGGCGTAAAAAATACAATCTCAAACTGATCACGACGCTTTTGCCGACGCAACAAGGTATCCAGCCCGAATAACACTTCAAACATCGGGCCACCACGCATGGCAGAAGGCTCTTTGGGATTTCCACCAAAGCCCACCGCGATGGTGCCACCTTGCAGGTTGTTGATGCGTGTCGCGATTTGCTCGGTAGCTTCTATGCCTTCACAGATCGTCAGCGCATGCTCAATACCCGGCAGTTTTTTAATAAAACGCCCACCACTGGCAATGATCAAACCCTCATTTTCAACCTCACCCGTGTCCGTGGCCACTATTCGGCCACCCGCTTTCAAACTTTCGACCCGACCCGCATGAAACGTTACATTATGCTTTGAGAAAAAATGATCCAGATCAATACGCAGGTCACTGCCTTTTCGCAAACCAGAAGGCAGCCAGATCAGGCTGGGGAAATAAATAAACTCAGGCTTTGGCGCGATCACGGTAATTTCAACCTGTTTATCCAGTTTTCTAAGCTGGCGCACTGCCGTTAACGCACCGAAACCGGCACCAATGATACTAATTCGTTTCACATATTCTCCTGATAATTTATCAATATTGGTTTGATGGAGTACTAACTAAGCTCACTACAAACCGGACACGCCGGGTTTCTGGGAATTTTAACAGATTGCCATTCCATACTTAAACCATCAAACAACATTAACTTACCGTTAAAACCATCGAACTTACCCATTAAAATCAGTAATGCCTGTAGCGCCTGCATGGTTCCGATAACACCCACAACAGGAGACAAGACGCCTTCCATGGCACAGGTTTCCGTATGTTCAAATTGTTCCTTGTAAAGGCATTGATAGCACGGCCCACCAGAACCTGGAATATAGCTGGCGATTTGCCCTTCCATTCTGATTGCAGCACCTGAGACCAGCGGGGTTCCCGTTTTAACAGAAACACGGTTAACCATGAACCGTGTCGGAAAATTATCACTGCAATCCAGTACCACATCCGCTTTTGCAAGATAACTTTCAAGCTCATCTTCATCAAGCTGCCAGTCAATGGCATCAACCCTGCACCCTGGATTAATCTCAGCCAGGGTGCGCCTGGCTGAAAATGCTTTTAATTCACCCATATCCTGTGTGCGATGGATAATTTGCCGTTGTAAATTAGACGCTTCCACCCGGTCAAAATCACTCACAATCAAATGACCAACTCCTGCGGCAGCCAGATACATGGCAGCCGGAGATCCCAAACCACCCATGCCAATAATTAACACCGTCGCATCCAGCAGCTTTTGCTGTCCCTCTTCCCCAATCTGGCTGAGGCGAATTTGTCGGGCATAACGACTTTTTTCCTGAACATCCATGGCTTAAATAATAACAGGACGAACACGCAGCGTAATCAATTATATTTGCCGCAAGAACTGAATGCCGCATTATGCAACCACAAAACCAAATCTTTGTTGAAATACATGGATGAGTCTAAGCCGTCCAAAGCCTAAGAAAAAAATAATAGATGGATCGTAATGACCCCTGCCCCTGCGGAAGTGGTAAAAGGGCTTTCCTCGCCTGATTTACTTCCGTCCCCAAATCATTCAATTTGGTTTACTCTGCGGCCTCCGCGTTATATCAAACACGGATAAAAGGCTTGATTTTCAGTATCAAATAGTGGATATCTGATAGTTATAGCTTTAGCGAATAATCCGGGCGATCATCCATCACCCTGTTCACCGGAAATTCAACATCTTCATAAATCGCCGACATCGGTATTACCACATCCATACATTCCAGCTGCAAGGTATCGTCCTTATCCAGCAAAAAGTAATGCCAACCATCATTCATGCGACGATATAACTCTACCCTGGGTTCATCCTGCACAACCATCACATATTCTTTTAAAGCAGGAATATTTTGATAAGCATGTAATTTTTCACGGCGATCCGTCGCCTCGGTCGAAGGCGACAACACCTCCACAATCAAACATGGTTTTTCTTTATAATACTCATGGTTATCATTGGCATCACAGGCTAACAAAATATCAGGATAATAAAACCGGTTAAGCTCAGCAATATATAACTTCATATCCGCGATAAAAGCACGACACGATGTACCCCGTGTGTTTTGACGAAGCAAACTAAAAATATTTCCAGATATTGTATTATGACGCTCCCCCGCTCCCGCCATCGCATAAACCTGACCATCATAATATTCATGGCGAATATCACTTTTCAGCTCCCCTTTTAAGTAATCTTCAATACTTAACGGTGATACGGGTGCGTGCTGCATGACTACTTTATCCTCTCATCAAACTCATCAGGCACATTAGGGACTTCATTCATAGCCGCTTCAAACGCTTCTCGTGAGGCTCGCTTTGCTCGCTTTTCGATATATGATTCTGTTGCTAATGCAGCCAACTTTTCTGCGGCGGCACTGCTTAAAAATTGATTCATGGAAATACCTTCTTTTTCTGCCCATTGTTTAATATTCTTATGAATCGAGTCAGGTAGTCGTACACTTAATGTTGTCATATTTATTCCTCTAAATATCTCATAAACTGTAAGGGTGTAACCACTTTTACCTTAAACTTGTCTGCTTTTAAAAAATCTTTAGTGTTATGGGTCACTATAAAATCGCATCCAGAATTAATCGCAAGTTCCAATACCATATCATCTTTAGGATCTTTCAATACAGGTCGCCATAAAAAAAAGATTCGGCACTGTTCAGCCTGTTGACAGATATAATCAATAATTGCATCAATTCCTTTCGACGAAACAGGCACTTTTTCTGGTCGGTGCAATACATCCTCGTACTCAAAAACTAAAGGCACTGAAAGAACAAGATTAAACCTTCCTAAACCAACTAAGCCTAAAAGCTTTGATGATGCGCCTTTATTTGACCTTAAAGCAGCCACAAGGACATTTGTATCTAAAATTATCAAGGGTTTCCGCATAATGGTATTATGAGTAATACCTTTTGATTAATCAAGTCGAACGTCTTTGATCTAGCTCTACGCGCCACGTTCTTGATAAGCGGCATAAAAACCGCTACAAGGTGACAAAAACGACGCATAAACGTCATAAAGTGACAAAAAAAGCTGACAAGGTGTTTTTTTTAGTTATTGAAAAAAACCTTATAAAAATCTATTTTTAATAATAATTTCATAAACTTACACCGTTTTTAAAAAAGTTGGCACGCGCCCTGCATGAATACCAGCGAACACATTGTTACGATGTTTCAAGCTTGTTAAGTTTTAGTTAAGACGCAAACGATTAGAATAAGCGTGCTAATTAAAATTCAGCAAACAACAATTAAATTTAATCATAAAAATAATCTTTGGAGATTTAAAAATGAAAAAACAACTACAAAAAGGTTTTACACTTATCGAATTGATGATCGTTGTAGCGATTATTGGTATTTTGGCTTCTATCGCGTTGCCTGCTTATCAGGACTACATCGGTCGTTCACAAGCCACTGAAGGTCTTAACCTTATGGCAGGTCAAAAGCCAACCATCACAGAACTCTATGCTGATCTAGGTACTTTTACAGGTATTAACAGTGGTACACTTGGCCTCGTCGCTGCGACAAGTATCTCTGGTAAATATGTAAGCAACGTTGCAATAGCTAATGGCGTTATTACAGGTTCATTTAGAGCGGCTGGCGTAAGTAAAGAGCTACAAAGTAAAACCCTTGTTCTTACTCCTACAGATAATGGTAGTGGTACAATTTCTTGGACTTGTTCTACAACCGCTGCAAAGAAAATGGTTCCTTCCGCATGTCGTAATTAAAACTTGACCATAAAACATCAAGTATATGAACAAGCCCTTCATTTGAAGGGCTTTTTCTATGATTAAGCCT
>CAZPEE010000046.1:0-12369 GCA_964585525.1 uncultured Cocleimonas sp. | reverse complement strand
TTATATTATGAACTACTCAGCTTGCACTCTTATTTGCGCCAACTCTGCGTTGGAAGTGCTCATTTACACGTGTAAACTGCGCGCTTCCGCCTTGGTTTGGCGCAAAACGAGGGCAATCTGAGCAGTTACATGTTTATTATTAGTCTTAATTAAGTCGCTGAAGAAACATAAGGGGAAGGGGAAGGTCAATGCCAATAAAATTAGGTATTCCACGCGAAACAGCCAAGGGTGAGCGCCGTGTTGCGATTGATGCTGCGGTAATCGGGCGCCTTGCAAAGCTGGGCGTGAAGGTGCTGGTTCAACGTGGTGCAGGACAGGCTGCGATGATGTCGGATGATCAATTTACAGGTGCAACGATTGTTGATACCGCCGAGGAATTATATCGGCAGGCAAATGTCGTCTGGCGTATTCAGCCACCAACGGCTGATGAGGTTAACATGATGAACCCTGGTTCGGTGTTGATGGGGACATTGCTCCCGCACAATCACATCGCCATGTTAAAAGCCTTGCAGGATAATAAAATTACCAGTTACGCGATGGAGCTGATCCCGCGTATTTCCCGCGCCCAGTCGATGGATGTATTATCATCCCAGGCGGCGGTTGCGGGTTACAAAGCGGCGATTATGGGTGCCGACCTTGCACCGCGTTTCTTCCCCATGCTGACAACAGCAGCAGGCACGATTCGACCTTCCAAAGTAATCGTGATTGGTGTGGGTGTTGCTGGGTTACAGGCGATTGCAACTGCTAAACGGCTTGGTGCAATCGTAGAGGCTTACGATGTACGCCCTGAAACCAAGGAGCAAATTGAGTCACTTGGCGCTAAAGCGATTGAGCTGAGTATTACAGCCGTCGGTGAAGGCGGTTATGCGCGGGAGCTTTCTGCAGAAGAGCGCCAACAACAACAGGAAGAGCTGGCTGACTATATTTCGTCCGCTGATGTATTGATTACGACAGCGGCTGTTCCAGGTCGTCCGGCACCTAAAATTATACCTGAAGCAACGGTTGATGGCATGAAGCAAGGCGCTGTGATTGTTGATTTGGCAGCGGAAGGCGGTGGTAACTGTACGTTGACCGAAGCCGGTAAAACGATTACTTACACAGGCTCTACGGGCAATATTATTACCATTCATGCGCCGCTGGATGTACCTAGCCAGGTGCCAGTCCATGCCAGTGAAATGTATGCCAAAAACCTGATGAATTTCATCTTGCCGATGCTCGATGATAACGGCGATTACGAGCCAGACTTTGAAGATGAAGTCATTATCGGTTCCCTGCTTACCAAGGATGGTGAGGTGATGCACGAAGGCACGCTTGAGTTACTAAACAAAACGTTGGGAGAAGACTAATGGAAGGTTTTGTTGCACTTTATATCTTTATGCTGGCAGCAGTGACCGGCTATGAAATTATCTCCAAGGTTCCAGTTATTTTGCATACGCCGTTGATGTCTGGTTCCAACTTTGTCCACGGCATCGTGCTGGTTGGCGCGATGGTGGCGATGGGGCATGCCGATACGACCATGGAAACAGTGATTGGTTTTGTTGCAGTTTTACTGGCAGCAGGAAACGCCGTAGGTGGTTATGTGGTAACCGAACGCATGCTGGAAATGTTTAAATCCAGCGACAAGCAAAAAGAAGGAGGTAAATAAGCATGGATTTAGTGATTCAAATTGTTTACTTCCTGGCTGCCTTGTTATTTATCCTTGGCCTGAAACAAATGAGTTCGCCTGTGACTGCGCGTCGCGGCATTATCTGGGCTGGCGTGGGCATGGTGATGGCAACACTGATCACCTACTTCCACCATGATGTCATTCATAACATAGGCTGGATGACACTGGCGATTGCCATTGGTGGCGTGATTGCGTATGTGAGCGGCAAAAAAGTAGCCATGACCGATATGCCACAAATGATTGCGCTATACAACGGCATGGGTGGCGGTGCGGCGGCTGCGATAGCGGCGGTGGAGTTGGTCAAGCAGGAACCGATGTCTTTGACGATACAGTCACTTGCTGTTATTGGTGCGCTGATTGGTACGGTGGCATTTTCCGGTTCGTTGATAGCTTTTGCAAAATTACAAGGATTGATGCGTGGTGTTATCCGTTTCTCCATGCAGCAATGGGTTAATGCGCTGGTATTTGTACTGGCGCTTACCTTTGGGCTTGCGATTATTTTAAGTGGCACGCAGTATGAAATGAGCACCTTGACGATCTTCTTTATACTGGCGCTGGTGTTTGGCGTGTTGGTAACGATCCCCATTGGCGGCGCTGATATGCCTGTGGTGATTTCGTTATTCAATGCACTGACTGGCCTTGCGGTTGGTTTTGAGGGTTATGTGCTGTCCAACCCTGCCATGATGATTGCGGGTATTGTGGTAGGCTCTGCCGGTACCTTACTGACACAGTTAATGGCAAAAGCCATGAACCGTCCAATCTCCAATGTGTTGTTTAGCAATTTTGGCGAAAGTGATGGTGGCGATGCCGCAGCAGTTACCGGTAGCATGAAAGAAATTGATGCGACCGACGTCGCTGTGATGATGGCATTTGCAGAAAAGGTTGTGATTGTTCCCGGTTATGGTATGGCAGTTGCACAGGCGCAGCACAAGGTTTGGGAAATGACTAAACTACTACAGGAACGCGGTGTTACGGTTAAATTTGCGATTCATCCGGTTGCTGGCCGTATGCCGGGACACATGAACGTATTGCTTGCCGAAGCCGGTGTACCTTACGATATTATCTATGACCTGGATGAGATTAATGATGAATTTCCAACCACGGATGTGGTGCTGGTGATTGGCGCGAATGACGTTGTGAACCCGGCGGCAAGAACCGATCCGAATAGCCCGATTTACGGTATGCCTATTCTCAATGTGGATTATGCGAAGAATGTGGTCGTGGTGAAACGAGGCAAGGGAACAGGCTTCTCCGGCATCGAAAACCACCTGTTCTTTGCAGATAATACGCGCATGCTTTATGGTGATGGTCAGGCAGTTGCCAGCGAGCTTGTTGCAAGTTTGAAAGAGCTTGGTTAACCGCAAGGTTGAGCGCGTTATTCAGGTTCAAAATATTTTTGTAAAAAATGCAAAAATAGTGCTTGAAATTTCAGGAAAGCCTCTACAATGAGGCTTTTCTTTTGGATGTTATTCACAGGCAGAAGCAAAGTTAATCCATGTTAAGTTTGCTAAAATAAGCTGATGCCAGGAACAATTGTAAGTTACTGATAAGAAAAGAGTATTATGGTTTTCTAATATAGTCAGCAAGACTGGCTATTGCCTGTAAAGACAGTAACTTAGTCTGCTTGCAAACGCTTTATCCACAAAGTTATCCACAGGTTTGTGGATAAAAAACCAAACCTCATGAAATTAGTAACTTAGCGTACTATTGTGATTTTTTAATGACGAATTTAGGGTAATGTCAGAGATTCCGGAGCCAATACCATTCAGTGTGATAAATGTCATACCGGTGTAGTTTCTGAGTATATGTAAATGCAAGCAAACAAGCCGACAAATATTATTCAGGTTGCCATTCAAAGGCCGCTATATACCCTACTGGATTATGAATGTAACGATGGGGTAGTGCCTGAACCGGGTTGTCGTGTCCGCGTACCACTGGGGAACTCAACGGTTACCGCCCTGGTAGTAAAAAACAATGTGGCAAGTGAATTTAAGCTCAAAGCGGTGATAGACGTGCTTGATAAAAGCCCGTTACTCAACAATCGCATGATGTCACTGTTGACATGGGCTAGCCAATATTATTTTTATCCACTGGGCGAGGTGCTTTTCCATGCTTTACCGGTCGCTTTACGAAAAGGTAAAGCATTGCCACAAAGCTGCTTTTGGAAGGCAAGCCAGGTAGCCATGAACCTGGCTGAAGATGCCCTGAAAAGAGCGCCAAAACAATACGCCATGCTCAAATTGTTAAAGGAGCAAGAGCTTGATGCACAGCAGTTACAACAGGAGTTTGGTGATACTTGGCGCAACATACTGAAACAGCTCGAGAATAAAGAACTGGTTGATGTCCGCACAGTAGATAATGATGCTTACCATTCAGACGTGGTGGGCAAGCAAGCTGCCAGGCAACATACTGAGGCTACGCCAGCCAAAGGGAACATTACACTGACACAGGAGCAGCAAAGCAGCATTGAACAGATTGATGCTTACTTTCAAGATGAGCTGAGCAAACCGATTTTGCTGCATGGCATAACAGGCAGCGGCAAAACTGAGGTCTACCTAAGATCCATCGAGCCTGTTTTAGCAGCAGGAAAGCAGGCTTTGGTGCTGATTCCTGAAATTGGCTTAACCCCGCAGTTATTGTTTCGTTTTAAAGAACATTTTCCACAGTACAATATAGCGTCGCTACATTCCGGGTTAAGCAATAATACCCGTTTGGGAGTCTGGATGGGGGCAAAATCAGGCACAATAGATATTGTCATTGGTACGCGTTCAGCCGTGTTCACACCGATGCGAAACCTGGGTGTGATATTAATTGATGAAGAACATGATGCATCATTTAAGCAGCAGGAAGGTTTTTTGTATCATGGGCGTGATATGGCAGTGAAACGTGCCCACGATGAAGCAATCCCCATTTTGCTGGGTAGCGCTACTCCATCATTGGAAACGCTACAAAATGCCCGGCGTAAACGCTATCACTATCTGCGGCTGGGTAAGCGCCCAGGGGCAAGTAAACCGCCTGAGATGGTGCTACAGGACATCCAGGCATTGCCACTGGAAGCCGGGATCAGTAACCTGATGATGAATGAAATCCGGCAGCATATTGATAGGCAGCAGCAGGTTATGCTCTTTCTCAATCGCCGTGGTTTTGCCCCCATTTTAATGTGTCCATCCTGTGGCTGGCATGCGCATTGCCAGCACTGTGATTTGGGGATGACCTACCATGCAGCAGTGGGTAAAGTGATATGCCATCACTGCGGAATTGAGGAGGCTGTTAAACCGGTCTGTCCTGATTGTGGTGGTGATAAGCTAACCACCCAGGGGCAGGGTACAGAGCGTATTGAGCAAGTTTTAAAAACACACTTCCCGCAAACGCCGGTCATCCGTATCGACAGGGATAGCACCTCCCGCAAAGGCTCACTTGAACAAAAATTACAACAGGTCCATTCAGGCGAACCAGTGATTCTGATTGGCACGCAAATGTTGACCAAGGGTCATGATTTTCCAAACTTGACGCTGGTGGGGATTCTGGATGTCGATCAGGCATTGTTTAGTATGGATTACCGCGCACAGGAAAGACTTGCACAGCAGGTGCTACAAGTTGCAGGCAGGGCAGGCAGAGGGGAGCAAAAAGGGCGGGTGGTGCTACAAACCTCGCAGGCAGAACATCCCTTGCTATTAAGTCTGTTGTCGCAGGGGTATTATCAAACGGCCAGACAAATTTTGAACGAAAGGCAGCAGTGGCACTACCCACCCTACGGAACACAGGCGCTTATACGCGCCAGTTCCGATAAGGCAGAAGCTGGTATGGCTTTTTTAAATAAGTTGCGCTTGATTCTGCAGGGCTTGATTGAAAAGGCTGATAACGGCAAAACCGAACAGGCTAGTAGCTATCATACTGATACCATTGGCACTAAACACGCTAATAATGCTAACAACCTATTAACGTCGGGGCAGGGAGAGCCATCTGATATACGCCTATTGGGGCCGATGCCATCTCCCCTGGCTAAAAGAGCAAACCGATACCGTTTTCAATTATTGCTTGATTCAAGGCAGCGGGCCGCATTACATGCTTTACTTGAAGCAGCAATGCCAGGTTTAATTGCTTTGCGAAAAACCGGTGGCGTTCGCTGGTCGATTGATATTGATCCTATGGATTTTTTATAGAGTAAGTTTATGATTGCTTAAGTAAAAGGAATTTAATTGCTAAAATGGATGAGAAGAGTCTTGTAAGTATCCGGGATTAATGGCATTATTGTTAATTCGTTGAATAATAATTTTCTCTATTTTCAACCAGTTTTTTGCACATTATTCATAATAAATATTATCGCTAGATGGCAATTATCGAAAGGGTTGAAATAGATCATAAGAACGAAAAGTTGTAATACTGGGTTAAACTATAATTAGGCTGGAGTGGCTAAATGTATAAGGATTTTAAACAAAGTGGTTCTTTGGATACGGGACTTGTTGGGGGTAACGGTATCATTTGGATGTTTTCTGGTGTGATTTTGGGGTTGTTAGTCGGCTTGGGAATGTATTATTTTGCCAATAATAAAGCGCCAAGCTTATCCAGTGTGGATTCAGTTCAAAAGAAAATAGAAACTGCACAAGCACAAAAGAAGCACGCTATTCCAGGTCAGCTAGTGCAACATCGCAATAAGCATTTATCAAATTCTCAACAACCCAAACGCAATAATTTTAGTTACTATGCTGTTTTACCCAATCTTGATGTTCCGGTCGGTTCAACGAAACCAGTCAAAACCGTGTTAAAGAACCATAAGCTGGATGGAGTGGATGAGAGCACAGCAAAAAAAGTCGCATTACTGGAAGCCGATGATGTACAAACTGAAACACTGTCTGCAAATAAAGAAGGTTTTATGATCCAGGTTGCTTCGTTTAAGCACAAAAACAGCGCAAACAAAGCGATTAAGCGATTAAGTAAAAAAGGTGTAAAAGCTTTCATCCAGCCTAAAAAGGTAAAAGGGCGCACATGGTATCGTGTAGTGGCAGGCCCAATTAATGCTGATAGTATTGATGGCTGGAAGTTGGCGGCAGAAAAACTGGGGCATCGCCCCATGGTGATTTCTGTTAGGTAATAATAAGCGTTAAAACGAACAGCTAGATTACTGAATGTAACTTTGTATTTGAACTGAACTGGTTAATGTATCAACTTTAATATAAGATTATCGCCTTCATTTTTGCGATTTTTTTCAAGTCTTGCCAAACTATTGTGGGGGTAGTATGCAGACCCGACAAACTGATGCCGTATCCGATAGTCTTGATACAGATGCGAACGCTAGTCCTGCACATAGCCTCATTCAGGGGCAGATTGCCTATCTCTATAAAAACAAGGTGCTCGGTTTCTGGAGCAATATTTTGCTTGCCGTGGTTTTGCTTGGCTTTTTCTGGTTTCATTTCTCCAAGCAGCATATTCCATTATTTATCTGGTTTGGCTTAATTGTTACCTTAAGTATTGTACGTTTTCTGGTGGGAAAAAATTTCAACTGCCGAAAACAATACTCCCAGCTAGAATTAAGCAACTGGGCAAATAAATACGTCTTCTTTACAACGATGATTAGCACAATCTGGGGCTTGTCTGGCGTCGTATTATTTCCCAATGATCTCATTCATCAAGTCTTGTTGGTGATGATTTTATTGAGTGTGCTTTTGGCTGCCATTCCGACACTTGCTGCATCCCGCATAGCCTACTATTTACAAATTCTGGTTACCCTTGCACCTATCACCATTTTGTTAATCATGAGTCGGGACGAGGGGCATGCACTGCTTGCTACGGCAATTCTTATCGCCGCAATAACCTTGATTCTGGTTTCAAGCTATATTTACCACTTGCTTTATGAATTACAGGATGCACAGTTGGCCTTACAGGACCTGGCGGATACAGACCAGTTAACCCAGGTTGCCAACCGCAGGCACTTTGACCGTAAATTCAAAACAGAATGGCGCAGGGCGATGCGCGAAAGAACGCCTATTTCCTTGCTCTTGCTTGATGTTGACCACTTTAAAAAATATAACGATTCCCTGGGACATCAGGCAGGAGATGATTGTTTACAGAAAATTGCTGCCAGCCTGCGGAGTGTTACCCGTCGCCCAGCTGATCTGGCTGCGCGTTATGGTGGTGAAGAATTTGCGGTGTTGCTTCCGGTGACAAAATTAAAAGACGCACGCATGTTGGCGGAGCGCCTGCGCAATAAAATCGAAAATTTACGCATAGAGCACCCAGCCTCTGAGCTTGGCGTGGTCACGGTAAGTATCGGTGTTTCCTGTTGTGAGCCGGGCTGGGATTTTACCGGGGAAACGCCCGAAGAAGAGCAGGATGTGATTTTCCCTGCGATGCTGGTTACTGCGGCTGACAACGCCATGTATGTGGCAAAACGGCAGGGACGCAACCAGGTTTCAGAGCAGGGATGCGGCGACCATAAAATGTCGCAAACCTTACAAAAACATGCCGAACAAAAAGAAACCTAAGCATCCACCTGGCATAAATTTGCAAGCAGGCCTTCTTCAACTTAAGAACAAAGTTAAACAGTGCCAGGGTTCAGAGCGAAGCTGGTTTAGCTGGAAAATAAAGCAATTAAGTCAGTCCAGGACCGCAAATTCCACTAAACAACTGGCTGCACTACTAACTAAAATAGACGCTTCCATCGCCAAACGCGCCCAGCGTTTAGCCGACCTGCCCAGTCCAGAGTACCCTGATTTACCTGTTGCTGAGCGCCGCGAAGAAATCATCAAAACCATCCGTGAAAATCAGGTCACGATTATTTGCGGCGAAACCGGTTCGGGTAAAACTACCCAGCTACCCAAAATGTGCCTGGAAATGGGGCGCGGTGTCGATGGTCTGATTGGTCACACCCAACCACGGCGTTTGGCAGCGCGCAGTGTCGCAGCACGCATCAGTGAAGAATTAAATAGCGAATTGGGTGCTATCGTTGGTTACAAAGTCCGTTTCCACGATAAAACCAACGATAAAAGTTATATCAAATTGATGACAGACGGCATCTTGCTGGCTGAAATTCGCAACGACCGTTACCTCAACCAATACGATACCTTGATCATTGATGAAGCGCATGAACGTAGTTTAAATATTGATTTTTTGATTGGTTATCTGCGCTGGTTACTGCCACGCCGTAAAGAGCTGAAGGTGATCATTACATCGGCAACCATTGATCCACAACGTTTTGCCAGGCATTTTAATTTTGGTGGTAAACACGGTAAAGATGCGCCGATTATCGAAGTATCAGGCAGAACCTATCCGGTAGAAATTCGCTACCGCCCTTTGCTTATTGACAAAACCGAAGAGGAAGAAGCCAAAGAGAAAGACATGCTGCAGGCGATTGTTGATGCCACCGATGAATTAATGGCAGAGGCACGTGGCGACATTCTGATTTTCTTGTCCGGCGAGCGGGAAATCCGTGAAGCTAGCGAAGCACTGCGTAAACATCATAAACCCAGTGTTGAGATTTTGCCCTTGTTTGCCAGGCTTTCCAGCGCCGAACAAAATAAAATTTTCCATCCCGGTGGTGCGATGCGCATTGTGCTGGCAACCAATGTGGCGGAAACCTCGCTCACCGTTCCCGGCATTAAATATGTGATAGATACCGGGCTGGCGCGGATCTCGCGATATTCCTGGCGTTCCCGCGTACAGCGATTGCCGATTGAAAAAATCTCACAGGCATCGGCTAATCAACGCTCCGGTCGCTGTGGCCGAACCAGTAATGGTATTGCGATTCGCCTTTATTCAGAAGATGATTTTGCCGCACGCCCAGAATTTACCCTGCCTGAAATCCAGCGCACCAACCTTGCCTCGGTGATCCTGCAACTGGCATCCTTAAACCTTGGCGATGTCTACAAATTCCCTTATGTGGAAGCCCCTGATAGCGGCATGATCCGGGATGGCTACAAGCTATTGTATGAGCTTGGTGCGGTAACCAGGCCCAAAGGTGACAATATTAAAATCACCAAAATTGGTCGGGACATGGCGCACCTGCCGATTGATCCACGCCTGGGGCGCATGTTACTTGCCGCGAAACACCAGGGTGTCGTTGAGGAGATTTTGGTGATTGTCAGTGCCTTGTCGATTCAGGATGTGCGCGAACGACCGATGGATAAACAGCAGGCATCCGATCAAAAACATAGCCGCTTTAAAGATGCCAAATCCGATTTTATCAGCCTGTTAAAACTGTGGGATTATTACCACGACAAGAATGGTGAGTTGTCGCAGGGACAGTTGCGTAAACTGTGCCGCCGCGAATTTTTATCCTACATGCGACTGCGGGAATGGAATGAAACCTATCGCCAGTTACGCATGAGCCTGAAAAACTCGGGCAATTTACTCAGTGATAAAACAAACAAGCAAAAGTCCAAAAAAAAGTGCGCAAAACAGCAGCAGAAAGAAGAGGATAAGTATTCGCCTAAATTTGATGCAATCCACCAAAGTTTGCTAACCGGACTGCTGAGTAATATCGGTTTCAAGGAAGATAACCAGGAATACCAGGGCGCAAATAACCGCAAATTTTATATTTTCCCCGCATCGGGTTTACGCAAATCTGCCCCCAAGTGGATTATGTCGGCAGAGATTGTCGAAACCTCGCGGCTGTTTGCGCGTACCGTGGCAAAAATCCAGCCACAATGGGTTGAGCAAGCAGCCAGGCATTTACTCAAATACCATTACAGTGAACCGCGCTGGGAAAAGCGTGCTGCGCAGGTTGCCGCTGATGAGCGCACGACGCTCTATGGCATTACCATCAATCCCAAAAAGCGGGTTAATTTTGGGCCGATTGACCCTGTGGTGGCGCGCCAGTTATTTATCCGGCATGCGCTGGTTTATGGTGAATACCACTGCAAGGCTGGGTTCTTTATCCATAACCGCAAGCTGATTGAAGAGGTCGAAAACCTCGAAGCAAAAGCGCGCCGCCGCGATATTCTGGTTGATGAAGAAATTCTTTACGATTTTTACGACAAGCTGATCCCCGATAATATCTACAGCGGCCCCGCCTTTGAAAAATGGCGTAAAAGCTTTGAGCAGGATAACACCAAAGCACTGTTTTTAACCCGCGATTATCTGATGCAGCGCGATGATTCGCACGTGCAGGGTGAACAATATCCTGACCATATCAAGGTTGCAGATATGCTGTTGCCGCTCAGTTATCATTTTGAGCCGGGCAAAAAACACGATGGTGTCACGGTGCGTGTACCTGCGGCAGCCTTAAATCAGCTACACTCAAAAGATTTTGATTATCTGGTGCCGGGCATGTTGCAGGAGAAAGTCATGGCTTTTATCCGCAGCCTGCCCAAACAGGTTCGCAAGCAATTTGTGCCTGCGCCAGAATATGCGAATGCCTGCCTTGAATCATTACCAGAAATGATGGATAAGCCAATTGTTGAATCAATAGCCGAAGCATTAAGGCGTATGACAGGGCATAGGATTGACCCGGAAATCTTGCAAAACCATCAGTTTGAAGATCACCACCGGATGCGTTTTGAAGTGGTTGATGAGGCTGGGAAAGTCATCAAAACAGGGCGTGACCTTGATGCGCTTAAAGGGATTGTTGGAAACAAGGCAAGCGCTAATTTTAGCCAGGTAGCCGCAACTAACAACTCCACTAACAACAAACTAGAGCGTGACGCGATTAAAAGCTGGGATTTTGACCCTTTGCCCGAAGATATTCTGGTTGATGTCACAGGCATGAAAATCAAGGCATGGCCAGCACTGGTTGACAAGGGTGACTCGGTAGCAATCCAGTTGTTTGATTCACCTCAAAAGGCTCAACAGCAAGAGGGATTGTTGCGTATGCTGCTGTTGCATTTAGCAGCGGATGAAAAAGCCATGCTAAAAAACTTGCCCAATATTCAAAACCTATGCCTTAAATACAATTCAACGGGCAATTGCGATGAACTAAAGAAAAGCATTGTCAGGAATGTCTTTCGGCTAACCTTTATCGCAGGTGATTGGCAGGACAAGCAACATGGGGTCGGTATAGATAAAGCACATTTCTTGGACCATATCGACGCGCAAAAGAGCAAACTTGATGATACAAGGGATGAACTTTGCCAGCAATTATCCACGGTTCTTGGTTTAAATCATGATATTCGCAAACAGCTTAAAGGCAATATAGACTTAACGCTGCTGGAAGCCTTAAATGATATGAAAGAGCAGATACAATCATTGGTGTACCCTGGTTTCCTGAATGAATTATCCCTCGATGAACTACGCCAGTATCCCCGCTATTTAAAAGCCATACTCAAACGACTCGATAAACTGGCGGGCGAAGCCCACAAAGACCGTGAACGGTTTATAGAAATACAGCCACTCCTGGATAATTACAAGACACACATAAAAAAACACGGTAAAACACCAGCATCGCAGAAAATTCGCTGGATGCTGGAAGAATTCCGTGTGTCCCTGTTCGCCCAGGATTTAGGCACAGCTTATCCTGTTTCAGCAAAGCGACTGTCAAAAGCATTTAATGAACTGATTCAGGTTTAAATCATTATAAAATAGTGGTTGTCCTGAATTCTTTCCACCACATATATTACGACAATAGGGATGGAATATGGCTTATCCCTTTGGATTTAAGACTTTTAGAAAAGTGAACCAGATAAAATTGTTATCCAATAAATCATGTAAAGACTGATTCTTCGCAGTAAAACACCAAAAAAACAAAATAAAAAGCGAACAATTATGATTTT
>CAZPEE010000045.1:5228-12398 GCA_964585525.1 uncultured Cocleimonas sp. | reverse complement strand
ACCTACATCCCTGTAGGCGACGTAGAGTTGGCGCAAATAAGAGGGTAAGCTGAGTAGTTACCAAAATTATTCTTAAATTCCTGCCAACGCACGCTCTTCTTTCTTGCGTTTCAAGATAATCTCGTACATTCTACCTAAACTTAATATTTATCCAGGTTATTCCTATGTCTGAATTAAAAAATGATCGCTTTTTGCGTGCATTACTCCGTGAACCTGTGGATACCACCCCAATCTGGATTATGCGCCAGGCAGGCCGCTATCTTCCGGAATACCGTGCTACCCGTGCTAAAGCAGGTAGTTTCATGGATTTATGTGAAAACCCAGAACTTGCCTGTGAAGTTACTTTGCAACCACTGGAGCGTTATGACCTGGATGCCGCTATTTTATTTTCAGATATTTTGACTATCCCCGATGCGATGGGTTTAGGTCTTTATTTTTCTGAAGGCGAAGGTCCGCGTTTTAAACACGTTGTGTCCAGCATGGCAGATATTGAAAAACTGCCTGTACCAGACCCGGAACAGGAACTTCGTTATGTGATGGATGCGGTACGAACCATCCGCCGTGAATTAAATGGACGCGTGCCATTAATTGGCTTTTCCGGCAGCCCCTGGACATTGGCGACTTATATGGTTGAGGGCGGTTCCAGTAAGGACTTTGGTAAAGTTAAGGGCATGATGTATGAGAACCCCAGGGCTATGCATTTGTTGCTGGAAAAGCTGGCTGATAGTGTGGCATCTTACCTGAATGCGCAAATTGCGGCTGGTGCACAGGCAGTGATGATTTTTGATACCTGGGGTGGATCATTGTCGCCACGAACCTATCAGGAGTTCTCCCTGGCTTACATGAAACGTATTGTGGACGGTCTACAGCGCGAAGCGGATGGCAGGAAAGTGCCTGTTACACTGTTTACCAAAGGTGGCGGACAATGGCTGGATGTGATGGCAGAAACAGGTTGTGATGCACTGGGCGTAGACTGGACAACAAATCTTGATGATGCACGTAAAAGGGTTGCCGATAAAGTTGCCTTGCAAGGTAATATGGATCCCTGTGTTTTATATGCATCCCCTGATGTGATTCGTGACGAAGCACAAAAGGTTATTGAAGCTTATGGTGATGGGCCAGGGCATGTCTTTAACCTGGGGCATGGTATTCATCAGCATATTGATCCGGAAAAGGTCAAGGTGCTGGTTGATGCCGTTCATGAACTGGGAAAGAGATAAGTTCTAACCCGGATATTTCATGAGGGTGGTCATTATTCTGAAAATATCAGTAAGTTGACAAGGAAAATGACAATTTTCAAAAATCACAGTTTGTAGCTGAATGGTTTTTTAGAAAAAATTAGCTTCACTGAAACTCCATTCCCTGCATGAAATAGCCGGGTTAAAATAACTGCTCAGGTATTTCTACGCGCTCAGGTCTTCTTCGTGGAGCTTGATGGGGGGCAGGTTGTTGTGTGGCTTGCGCGGGTTGAGGTCTCTGTTGCCTGACAGGTTGCTGCTGGGGCCAGGGGGTTAATGGGCGACCCGCACGTCGGTCTAGCTCACGTTGCCTGGCAATTGCACGTCTTCTTTCATTATTCTCACGTTGTATGGCCTCTCTTCGCAAGCGTTCCTGCTGGCGTATTTCGGCGGCTTTGTTAGCATCTTGAAGTTGTAACAGCCGTTGTTTTTCCGTGAGTTCTTCCCTATGGGCTTGCATATATTCAAAGATTTCTTCTTCGGTTGGGATCTGTGATTGAACCAGTAATTCGTTGACTGTCTCTACAGTATAGGCGTTGGGTGGCATGCCGGTTTCGGCATCAAGTTCAACGCTGATCATGCCCCTGGGTACTTTCCATCTTTTTTGTTTAATGCCTTTTAAGGCAGTTTTCATATAATCAATCCAGATGGGTAGTGCGGCTCCTGCGGCAGTTTCATGTCTTCCCAATGGTTTGATCCGGTCAAAGCCAACCCAGACCACGGTAACCAAATCAGGCGTAAAACCACAGAACCAGGCATCTTTCTGATCATCCGTGGTGCCAGTTTTTCCTGCCAGGTCATGTCGGCCAAGCATCGCGCTGGCACGGGCTGCTGTTCCCATTTGCGCAACACTTTGCAGCATACTGGTAATCTGGTAATGAACATGAGGTGCCATGATACGTTTAGCGGGGTGTATTTCGCTGGTTTTATTTTTGTCTTTTGTAGAGAGTAGTGGGTCGCAGCTTTCACAGGCAATATCGGGTTCTGCCTGGAAAATGACATTGCCTGAACGATCTTCAATTTTGCGTATAAAGTAACTGTTAACTTTATAGCCACCATTGGCAAAACTGGAATAGGCAGTTGCCATTTGTAGTGGTGTTGCTGATCCTGTACCTAAAGCCAGCGTTAAATCCTTGGGTAGTGTTTCATCGGAAAAGCCAAATTGCTTTGCGTATTCGATGGTATGTCCAAGCCCTGTCTGTTGTAATAAACGGATAGATGGCAGGTTTTTTGATTTAGCCAAAGCTACTCGTAAGCGCATTGGGCCACCAAAATCATGGCCATAATTTTGTGGCTTCCAGGTACTACCGGGAATTTCTATGGGTTCGTTAAGGACAGTGCTGGCGGGTGAGAAACCTTTAGCGAGTGCTGCAGCGTATACAAAGGGTTTAAAGCTGGAGCCAGGCTGCCGTTTAGCCTGTATTGCGCGGTTAAATTTGCTGTATCTGAAATCAAAGCCGCCGACAATAGATTTTATTGCACCATCTTTTGGGTTCATGGAGACTAAGGCACCGGTTACCTTGGGTAGCTGGGTTAGTTGCCATTTCCCTTTTTTGTTTTTTGATACGCGAACAATGTCCCCCGGCTTTAGTACTTGGCTAACCTGTTTAGGGGATTTGCCACGACGGTTTTCGTTAATATAAGGGCGTGCCCATTTCATCTGTTTCAAACCAAGCTTAATCGGTTTATTTTGTCCAAGGACAGTAAGGGTTGCTTGTTTTTTATCTGCTTTAAGCACTAATGCCGGATAAAGGTCAGCATATACCTTATAGCTTTTTAGTTTCTTTTGGCGTTCTTTTTGTGAGCGGTATGTCGATGTTAATTCGCTTAAAGGAATGGTGTCTTCCGCGCCCCGGTAGCCATGGCGCCTGGTATATTTTATGAGATGTTTTCTCAGTGTGGTAATTGCGTTGTGTTGAGCCTTGCTATCCAGGGTTGTGTAAATTTTCAGGCCAAGTTTGTAAATATTGGCTTCACCGAAGCGTTTAATGGCTGCGGCCCTTGCCATTTCTGCCATATAAGGAGCATAGGTTTGTGTTTCAACCTGGTGGATTTTTGCACTTAATGGTTCTTTAATGGCTAATTGATATGCTTCGGGGGTTATGTAATGCAGTTGTAACATGCGCTGTAAGATATAATCGCGTCTTTGTTTTGCGCGTTTAGGGTTTCTTACCGGGTTATAACGGGAAGGCGCTTTGGGTAGGCCTGCAATCATGGCACTTTGCGCCAAAGTAAGTTCACCTACCTTTTTTCCATAATATATTTCAGCAGCAGAACCCACACCGTAAGCACGTTTTCCTAAAAATATCTTATTTAAATAAAGTTCAAGGATTTGCGCCTTGCTAAGTTTATCTTCAATTTTCATGGCAAGTAGCGCTTCACGTAATTTTCTGTCGAGTGTCCTTTCATTGCTAAGATAAAAGTTACGTGCAACCTGCATGGTGATGGTGCTGGCACCTTGTTTTACGCGACCGCTTTTTAATGCTGATACAACCGCCCTGGCAATACCCCGGTAATCAACACCTTTGTGTTGATAGAAGCGGGCATCTTCAATGGCAATAAAGGCATTTCGTAAATTTTCAGGAATGTCCTGGTATTTGACAGGGCGCCGCCGATATTGGCCATATTCTGCAATAAGCTGGTTATCGTTACTGTAAACCCTTAATGGTAGTTGTAATTGTGTATTTTTAAGTTCGTCAACAGATGGGATTTGGGGCGTGTAATAAAAATAAATAGCCGCAACGACTACCACACCCAGTATGATGAGCGTGATAAATGGGGTAATCAGGTAACGAAAAATTTTACTGGCAATAGACATTCTTTATAGTAATGTGTTTTTTGTAAGCAAGGATAGTTAAAATATGTCCTTAACTATATCCTAAGTATCGGGTAGCAGGATAAATTCAGGGTAAATTGGATTGTTTTTTATTTCCCGGACAGCTTCCAAGTATACCGTCCGTCAAAAGTATGTGCCTTTCGGGAGGAAGAGGGTAGACTATTTTTAATAAGGGCGCTAGTATTTACCAAGAAACTAGAGAGATTTAACAGTTTAGCGAAATGAAAGTTTCATAAATTCGTGAATCTCATAATAATAATTATAAAAATAGGATTCAATCTGTGTTTTCCTTTACCAATACAAAAGGCAGCCTACTAGGCATCGACATCAGTTCCTCAGCCGTTAAGTTGATCGAACTTTCTCGAAAGGGTTCAAAATTTCGTGTTGATAGTTATGGCGTAGCTTCATTACCTGAAGGTGCAGCAAACGAGCGCGATATTCATGAGGCAGAACTTGTAGGCGAAGCAATTAAAAAAGTGCTACATAACAGCCGTACCAAAAGCCGGCGTTGTGCTTTAGGCATCCCTTCCTCTATGGCGATCAACAAAGTTATTAGTGTTCCTGCGTCTATACCTGCTACAGAACTCGAAGCACAAATCTCATTAGAGGCCGAGCAATACATTCCTTATCCAATGGATGAAGTTAATTTTGATTTTGAAGTTTTAGGTCAATCGCAAAGTTCTCCTGAAATGATGGATGTTCTGCTGGCAGCAACCCGTACCGAGAATGTAGAAGTCAGGCTTGCCGCAGCAGAAATGGCGGGTCTGGATGTTGAAATCGTTGACCTTGAATCTCACGCAGTTGAATTACTGTTTAGTACCATGGTTGAAGATATTGAAAAACATGATGTGCTGGCGGTTGTTGATTTTGGTGCATCCATGACGGGTATTAATGTTTTTGAGAAAGGCAAGGTTGTCTTTTCCAGGGAGCAGGTATTTGGCGGTAAGCAACTGACCCAGGAAATCATGCAACGTTATGGCCTTAGTTATGCAGAAGCTGGCCTGGCAAAGAAAAATGGTAACCTGCCTGAAGGTTATATCCCTGAAGTGCTAGAGCCATTTAAAGAAAATATGGTCAGGCAAGTGCAGCGTTTCTTACAATTTTATTATGCCTCTACACAGCAAGAAAAAATTGACAAAATTTTGCTTTCTGGTGGTGGTGCGAGTATTCCGGGCATCGATGAGCAAATTCAGGATTCGATTGGGATTGCAACCGCTTTGGCAAATCCATTTTCGCAAGTGGTGTTAAATTCAAAAGTTAATCCAGCACGTTTTACAAGTGATATCCCGGCCATGTTAGTTCCAACAGGTCTGGCTTTAAGGGGGTTTGAATAATGGCAGGTATAAATTTATTACCCTGGCGCGAAGCAGCACGAAAGAAAAGCCAGCAGCAGTTTGTAATGACTGCAGTAGGTGCGGTTCTTTTAGGTGCGGCATCCGTGGGGGCAGGTTACGCCTATATGCAAGGTCGTATAGCGTATCAGGAATCAAGAAACCAGTATTTGACGAGTGAAATTAAAAAACTTGATTCAAAGATTGCTGAAATCAAAACACTGGATGCACAGCGTAAAGCATTGCTTGATCGCATAGCGGTTATCGAAAGATTGCAATCAACACGTCCTGGTATTGTTCATTTGTTTGATGAAATGGTTAATGCATTACCCAAAGGTTTGTATTTAACCCAGCTTCAACAAACAGAGAATAAAATAAAAATTGAAGGAAAAGCAGAATCCAATGCGCGCGTATCAAGTTATATGAATAAATTAAATTCGTCGCCATGGTTAAGCTCCTCTGATTTGAATACCATCTCTGTATCCAAAAATAATAAAAATGATAGTCGCTTGCGTTACTTTAGTTTGAACGTAACCCAACTATTAAAAACAAATAGGGAAGAGGGGGCTGACAATGGCCATTGATTTACAAGAAATTAATAGTCTGATCGAAGATCCGGCTAATGTATCGCTACCCATAAAAGTAGGCGCAATCCTGGCATTATTTGGATTGGTTGTATTTGCCGGCTATAAATTTATTATAGTCGATGAAATTGCCGCACATGAGCAAGTGGTTGCCAAAGAAGTGGGTTTACGCCAAACATTTGAGAAAAAACAGGCACGTGCTAATCAGCTTCCAGCTTTAAGGGCGCAACTGGCAGAAATGCAAACATCATTTGCTGCACTTAAACGCCAGCTACCCAGTGATACTGAAATACCAGGGTTGATCCTTGATATTTCAGAGAAGGGCCTAACCAATGGACTGGAAATTGATTTATTCGAACCTAAACCAGAAGTACAAAAAGAGTTCTTTGCCGAGAAGCCCATTACGCTTAAAGCAAAAGGTACTTATAATGAGCTAGCAGGGTTCGTTAGCGACTTATCTGGATTGCCTCGAATTGTAACCATAAACAATATTCATCTTACGCCTGAAAAGACTTCAAGTACCAAGGGTAAGAAAAAGAAACCTGGTGCATCGAGAATTATTCTTGAGGCTACGATTAAGACATATCGTTATTTAAATGAAGATGATGAGGAAAATGACGGATGATTTCTTTAGACAATAATAATAAAAAACTAATACCTTTAATGCTTGTTTCTGCTGTGATGTTGTCAGCATGTAATAACGGAATGAGTGATCTGGATGAGTATGTTGCGCAACAAAAAGCAAAACCGGCAGCACCGATTGATCCGATTCCAGAGGTAAAGCCCTATTTGCGCTATATGTATCCTGGGCATGATAAAGACCCGTTTGATACAGCGATGCTGGCACCGAGTGCAGTACCTGTTGTCGATAATGGTATTAAGGTTGACACTTCAAGAGTCCCAGAGTTTCTGGAAGGTTTTCCACTGGACAGCCTGAAAATGGTTGGTACGGTTTATAAGGACAAAACACTATGGGCTTTGATAAAAATCCCGGATGGTGCGGTTCAAAGTGTTAAACCGGGTAATTATATGGGACAAAACTATGGAAAGGTTATTTCCATTAAAGAATCCCAGATAGATTTAAAGGAAACCGTTTCAAATGGCCTGGGTGGTTTTAAAGAGCGCGAAACCAGCGTTGTTCTTAACCAGTAATCACTTAGTAAAGTTAAATAAATAAATAA
>CAZPEE010000045.1:0-5128 GCA_964585525.1 uncultured Cocleimonas sp. | reverse complement strand
TAAATAAATAAATAATTATAAAAATAATCACATTTAAGTAGTGGGTTAATAAAAATGAAAAAAATGACACATACATTAGCAATCTTGAGTTTACCAGCTTTATTGCTTGCCACCGGAAGTAGTTTTGCGGCGGCGCAATTGCAAAAAGTCGACCAGGCATCAGGTGCATCGACACTAAGGTTACATTTTGATAGTTCTGTTGGCAGGCCCAAGAGTTTTGTCATGAAGCAGCCTGCAACGATCGTTATGGACTTTCCTGGCGCATCTTTGGGAATGAAGGCACGTAAACAAATCGTGAATTCTCCCAATGTGAAATTTGTCCGGTTTGCACGTGGTGGCAATAAATTACGTGTCATGGTTTCACTTAAACACTTGAGCAACTACTCAACCCGTGTTCAGGGTAATGATGTCGTGCTTAATTTCTCTGGGAAAAAATCTGCAACACCCCGTGTTGTTGCTAACAGGGCAGCACCTCGTAGAGCTCATGTTCCTGAAATCAGGGATGCTAACCGTGCGCGTGGTCCAGTCGTTAGGCAGAAAAGTGTAAAGCGCCAGGCAGTAGCCAGCAATTACAGGCATCGTCCTGCGGCACAGCCTCGTCGGGCTAACTATCGTCCAGCGCCACACCATGGTGGGCGTGTCATGGGACAGGTTGATTTTCAACGTACACAAAATGGTGGTGGTCGTGCTGTGATTCAGTTGCCACATCCTGCGACTGCGGTTGAAACCCGCAAAAATGGTAACAGCGTTATTCTGCTCTTAAAGAATGCGGCTTCTCGCCAACCACATCGCCGCATTAATGTCATGGATTTTGCTACACCGGCTTCTCATATCGATATCTCTCGTAAAGGCGCAGATGTACAGGTAAAAATTCTGGCAAACCAGGCATTTACGTTTAAAACTTCTCGCAGCGGTCGCGACTTTATCGTGAATATTGATAAGGTTAAGCGCATTAGCCAACGTAACCCATTGAAGAAAAAAGCGAAAAAATATACGGGTAAGACTTTGTCGCTTAACTTCCAGGATATTGAAGTACGCTCAGTTCTACAATTGTTAGCTGACTTTACCGATAAGAACATCGTGGTGAGCGATACCGTAAAAGGTAATATTACACTACGTTTAAAGAATGTTCCCTGGGATCAGGCGTTGGACATCGTGCTTGAATCAAAAGGTTTGGCAATGCGTAGCAACGGCAACGTGATCTGGGTTGCGCCTGCAACAGAGCTAGAAGCAAAAGAACAGCGCGATTTACAAGCAATGAAGCGCAAGCAGTCCCTGGAGCCATTAGTCACAGAATATATCTCGGTTAACTATGCAAAAGCCGAAGATATGGCAAGCCTGGTTAAATCATCAGGTGGTAAAGGAGAAGGTTCTTTATTGTCCAAACGAGGCAGTGTTTCTCTGGATAAACGTACCAATACTTTACTGGTTCAGGACACCGCGTCACGTGTGAATGAAATTCGTGCGATGATCAAGAACCTGGACGTACCGGTCAGGCAGGTTTCAATTGAGTCCAGGATTGTTATTGCCAGCGACAACTTTGGTAAAAACCTTGGTGCACGCTTTGGTGTTTCACACTTTACCAACCACACTGCCCTATCAGGTGGTGCAGCGTCTAACAACTCAATGGTTAATGATTTAACCGGGGGTACAGGTAATGTGAAAATACCAGCCTTAAATGATCGTTTGAATGTGAACTTGCCGATCGCAGGTGCAGCCGGATCATTCGGGTTTGCAGTGCTGGCAAAAGATTTCTTGCTTGACCTTGAGCTTTCAGCACTTCAAGCGGAAAGTAAAGGCGAAATTGTTTCAACACCACGTGTTGTGACAGCGGATAAAAAGAAAGCATTAATTGAGCAAGGTGTAGAGATTCCTTACCTGACTGCAGCTTCAAGTGGTGCAACAACGGTATCATTCAAAAAAGCAGTGCTTAGCCTGGAAGTAACCCCGCAGGTTACACCGGATGAGCATATTATCATGGACTTGAAAGTTAACCAGGATACGGTAGGACGAGTATTTGCCGGTGTTCCAAGCATCAACACACGTGAAATCAATACACAGGTACTGGTTGATAACGGACAAACCATTGTTCTCGGTGGTGTTCATGAAGAGGTTAAACAAAATGACACTGATAAAGTGCCTGTCCTGGGTGATATACCAATGCTTGGAAGGGTTTTCCAGCGTAATCAAAAGACCAGTGACAAGCGTGAATTACTCATCTTTGTAACACCTAAGATTTTGAAATAATATCTTCAAGCTCTTATAAAAAGGCCGGATATTTATCCGGCCTTTTTTGTGCTTGATTCTTGTGTACACAACTGGCATAAACAACCCATGAAACAAAATATCATTCTGATAGGATTAATGGGTGCTGGAAAATCTACCATTGGCCGAAAATTGGCCACCATACTGGATATGCAATTCTATGACTCGGATCGTGAAATAGAAGAACGTACCGGTGTTGATATTGCGACGATTTTTGAAATTGAAGGGGAAGAGGGGTTTCGTGACCGGGAAGAGCAGGTTATTAGTGAATTGTGTAAAAAAGAGAATATCATACTGGCAACCGGCGGTGGCAGCGTTCTGCGGGAGAATAACCGTAAAATGATGAAAAAATCCGGTCATGTAATTTATTTGTGTTCGACGGCAGAATTATTATATTCCCGGATACGTTACGATAAATCGCGTCCGTTGATGCAGACTTCCAGCCCGTTAAAAACACTGCAAAACTTACTTAAAGCGCGTGAGCCGTATTATCTCGAAACGGCGCATACCGTGATCAAAACACACAGACAAAAAGTGGCAGTTATTGTAAAACGGATTTACCAGCATATTATCAATAATCGCAGTACGACTAACAATGATGCCACACATTAAAGGCAGATTATTTTGAAAACATTACACGTAGACCTTGGCGAGCGTAGCTATCCTATTCATATTGGACAGGGTTTGTTGCAGCAAGCTGATCTGATTTTGCCACATATCCATGGAAAAACAACCGTAACGGTAAGTAACGAAACGGTTGCGCCACTGTATATTGATTCTGTTCATGGCTTAATTGAAGGTATAGAAAATACCGATGTTATTTTGCCTGATGGGGAACAGTATAAAACGGCTGAAACGTTAGGCAAGATATACACCCAAATGCTGCAAGCGCACTGTGACCGAAAAACAACGCTTTTGGCGCTTGGCGGCGGTGTCGTTGGTGACGTGGCAGGTTTTGCCTCCGCAAGTTACCAGCGAGGTATTCATTTTATCCAGATTCCAACCACTTTATTGGCAATGGTTGACTCATCGGTTGGCGGAAAAACGGGAATAAACCATCCGTTGGGCAAGAATATGATCGGTGCGTTTCATCAGCCACAATGTGTCATTATTGATACCGACACCTTAAACACACTGGATGATCGCCAACTCAGTGCAGGCATTGCCGAAGTGATCAAATATGGCTACATCAATGATGCCGACTTTTTGCAATGGCTTGGGCAGAATATGGATAAGCTGTTAAACCGGGAACCAGAAGCACTTGCCTATGCGATCTATCGTTCCTGTCAACATAAGTCTGATATTGTCGCTGCTGATGAGAAGGAGGCTGGGCAGCGCGCCTTGCTTAATCTGGGTCATACCTTTGGTCATGCAATCGAAACCGGCATGGGTTATGGAAAATGGTTGCACGGCGAAGCAATATCTGCCGGCATGGTGATGGCAGCTGAACTATCGCGTGAACACGGTTGGCTAAGTGATTCTGATGTGGCAGCGATGCGTTCACTGCTTAACAAAGCAAATTTGCCGGTTGCCCCCCCGGCGGAAATTTCTGCTGAGCGTTTTTCTGAATTGATGTCGATTGATAAAAAAGTACAGGATGGCGTGCTGCACCTGGTGTTAATGAAAGGGGTTGGCGAAAGCATCGTGACCAGCGATTTTGATCATGGTGCTTTGCAAAAGGTATTGGCTCGTGGCTGAGCTCGCACCCTATGCTGCTTCGCCAGCCACATCACGGGGTAGAAAATTCAAAGAGCCTTCGCCAACCTACCGTAGCGAGTTTCAGCGTGATCGTGACCGCATTATCCATTCGACAGGTTTTCGCCGCCTGGAATATAAAACCCAGGTTTTTGTCAACCATGAGGGGGATTTATACCGAACCCGCCTGACACACTCCCTGGAAGTGGCGCAAATTGCACGCTCTGTTGCGCGCACCCTGAGACTTAATGAAGATTTGACTGAAGCCATTTCACTGGCGCATGATCTTGGGCACACGCCTTTTGGCCACGCGGGACAAGACGCCTTGCACGCCTGCATGAAAAATTATGGTGGATTTGAACATAATCTACAGTCTTTGCGCATCGTTGATGAGTTAGAAAAAAACTATGCTGATTTTTCTGGTCTGAATCTGTGTTTTGAGACGCGTGAAGGTGTCCTCAAGCATTGCTCACTTAAAAATGCACAACAACTGGGTGATGTGGGCGAACGTTTTATCAAAAAACAACAAGCATCCCTGGAAGCACAACTCACCAATATTGCCGATCAAATTGCCTACAATAATCACGATATTGATGATGGAATCCGCTCTGGCCTGTTAACCATTGAACAAATGCGTCATGTTGATTTGTTTAGTGCACAGTACGATAAAGTGATGTGGAAATATCCTGAGTTAACCGGGCACCGTTGTGTGCATGAGACGATTAGGCGCATGATAGGCGACCAGGTGGTGGATCTGGTAGAAACCAGCCAAGCCAAACTTGAACAGGTACAGCCGCAAAATATTGATGATGTGCGTCTGCAAACAGAAAGTTTGATTGGCTTTAGCGAAGAAATGCGCCTGCGTAATCAGGAGCTAAAGAAATTTTTACGGGAAAACCTTTACTATCACCATAAAGTATACCGAATGACGCGCAAGGCGCATCAAGTCATTGAAGCATTGTTTGGTGCATTTATGGATGATATTCGCTTATTACCGCCCGAGCATCAGCAATATGTTCGCAAGGCACAATTAGAAACGGGTGAAGCAGGACAGGCCAGGGTGATCTCGGATTATGTTGCAGGTATGACAGACCGTTATGCAACGGGTGAATACCAACGGCTATTTGGCATAGATGGTAATGTGTTTTAGCGAGCTTCCCGTTTTGTT
>CAZPEE010000044.1:0-12892 GCA_964585525.1 uncultured Cocleimonas sp. | reverse complement strand
TTTCATTTACAATGCCTTTATGGACTCCCAATCAAAAACTGTTGATACTGTCATAGTAGGTGCAGGTGCTGCTGGCTTGATGTGTGCCATAGAAGCTGCAAAACGAGGTCGCCGTGTCATTGTCCTTGAAAAAGCAAACAAAGCAGGGAAAAAGATACTTATTTCTGGCGGCGGACGTTGCAATTTCACCAATTTGTATACCAGCCCGGATGATTACCTCTCGGCAAACCCGCATTTTTGTAAGTCAGCTTTGTCACGCTATACCCCATGGGATTTTATTGCGCTGATGCAAAAGCATCATCTTAGCTGGACAGAAAAAACACTCGGACAGTTATTTTGCGACCAGAAAGCCCCGGCTATTGTCAACATGCTACTTGATGAGTGTGCTTCAGCCGGGGTGGAAATTATTTATAATTGTGACGTTAAGGCACTCTCAAAACCAGCTGATACCTTTAGTATTAACCTGAAAACACCCCATCATCAGCGAATGTATAAGGCTCACTCATTAGTGGTTGCAACCGGCGGGCCTTCCATTCCCCGTATGGGATCAACAGATTTTTCCTCAAAACTCGCCCGGCAATTTTCACTCAAGACCATTCCTTTTAAAGCTGCACTTGTGCCATTCACCTTTGAAAATGACAACATACTCAAGACCATTAAAGGATTGGCAGGTCTTTCTGTCAGGGTTCGGTTAACAACAGCCCAGAGCAGTTTTACAGAATCGATTCTCTTTACCCATCGAGGTATCAGTGGCCCTGCTGCACTGCAAATATCATCATACTGGCAACCAGGCAGACTAATCTCCATTGATTTTTTCCCTGATGGAGATGCCAGTCAATGGCTAAAACGCCAACAACAAGACCACCCGCTCGCATTGTTAAAAACGGTACTTTCCTACCCGTTACCAAAACGGCTGGCGCATAAACTTTGTGATATCCATTTGAACCAGGAGGTTATCAATAAACCCATGCAACAAATAAGCCCACAGCAATGTGAAGAATTAGTGCGGCAATTAAACAACTGGGAGCTGATACCTTCAGGAACGGAAGGCATGCGCACTGCCGAGGTTTCACTCGGTGGCATTGATACGGATGAATTATCCTCAAAAACCTTTGAAACAAAAGCGGTTCGCGGCCTTTATTTTATCGGTGAAAGTGTCGATGTCACAGGACATCTGGGTGGTTTTAATTTTCAATGGGCGTGGGCTTCTGGTTGGTGTGCAGGACAGTTTGTGTAAACAAACTTTGGTCAACTCTTTTTGTTCATCAAAGAGTTCATCAAAGAGAAGGCAAGTTTGAGATCATCCCAGGCTTTGCGTTTATCCACAGGTTTTCGCAATAAATAGGCTGGATGGTAAGTCACTACAACCGGTATATCCCTATCAGGCAGACGATGTACACGCCCCCGCAAACGCGCCAAAGGCTCGCGGGTATTGAGTAAGTTTTGTGCCGCAACGCGACCGACGACCAGAATGATTTTTGGTTCGACCAATTCAAACTGGCGTTGTAAATAAGCGCTACAAGCCATTGCCTCTTCTGGTTTTGGATCACGATTATTGGGCGGGCGGCATTTCAGTACATTCGCAATATAAACCTCGTCCCGCATCAAACCAATGGCGGCAAGCATGTTAGTGAGTAATTGCCCTGCCCGCCCGACAAAAGGCAAGCCCTGGCGGTCTTCTTCCACACCTGGAGCCTCACCCACAACCATCCAGTTTGCCTGAGGGTTGCCATGACCAAAAACGGTTTGTGTCCGGCTTTTATGCAAATCACAAAGCTGGCAAGTGGCTACCGTTTTCTGCAAACTTTGCCAATCAAGTGTTGAGCAATCGGGTGTTTTAAACGTGGCTGTTGCGGGGGATTCAGTCGTCTTTTTCTTCTCCTGGTGTGGCAAGGACGCTGACCTTTTCTCATCCAGTGCATGCAAAATATCACTGGCAGAATCAGCACAGGGGCTCGCTTCACCATCCTGGTCAGGACCAGTTACCAACTCATCCACCACAAGCTCACGGGAAACCCATACCGGGATTCCCATGGCTTGCAAATAGGCTAGCTGATTAGGATCAGTCATGCCGTATACGCTACACACCATCCTGAGGATGGGCGCGGTCTTTGGCACTCGCCAGCTTGTTCAAGGCATCCAGGTACGCCTTGGCAGATGCAATCACAATATCGGTGTCAGCACCATTTCCGTACACCTGCCGCCCAGCTTTTTCCAGGCGCACAGTCACTTCGCCCTGTGCATCGGTGCCGCTGGTGATATTGTTTACCGCATATAATTCCAGCGTGCCATGATCAGGGACAATCGCTTTAATGGCTGAATAAACCGCATCAACCGAGCCACCACCCGTAGCCTCACCGCTGACTTCCTTGCCATCAACTTTCAGTGTGACTTTAGCCTTCGGTATTTCACCCGTTTCAGAGCACACCCAGGATGAAACCAGCTCATAATGCACATCTTCAAGTGCTGACTGTGATTCATTGGCAATCGCAATCAAATCTTCATCGAAAATTTCATGTTTGCGGTCAGCCACATCTTTAAAGCGAGAGAAAGCCGCATTGAGCGCTTCCTCACCATCCAGAATAATACCGATTTCTTCGAGGCGTGTTTTTAAAGCATTACGCCCGGAATGTTTACCCAGGATGATTTTGTTATCCGACCAGCCAACATCCTGGGCACGCATGATTTCATAGGTCTCACGTGATTTAAGTACGCCATCCTGATGAATACCCGATTCATGCGCAAACGCATTTTTACCGACAATCGCCTTGTTTGGCTGAACCGGAAAGCCGGTTACGGATGAAACCAGGTTTGAGGTCGGCACGATCATGGCGGTATCAATATGGGTATCGCAACTAAACACATCACGGCGGGTGCGCACTGCCATGACAATCTCCTCAAGCGCCGCATTACCCGCACGCTCACCCAGCCCATTGATAGTGCATTCCACCTGACGCGCACCGTTTAACACCGAAGCCAGTGAATTAGCCACTGCCAGGCCCAGGTCATTATGGCAATGTACCGAAAAAATGGCCTTGTCAGAATTTGGCACCCGCTCGATTAACTGTTTAATCAGCTCACCAAACTGGTGTGGGATGTTATAGCCAACCGTATCCGGGATGTTAATCGTCCTGGCTCCGGCATCAATTGCCGCTTCAACCACCCGGCACAGAAAATCAAGATCAGAGCGCCCGGCATCTTCGGCTGAAAATTCAACATCATCGGTATAGTTTCGCGCACGTTTTACCGCAGCAATCGCACCCGCCAGGACATCATCCGGCTGCATACGCAGCTTTTCTTTCATGTGAATCGGCGAGGTTGCAATAAAGGTATGGATACGACCCGACTCAGCAGGCTTTAACGCTTCACCAACCCGGTCAATATCCTTATCCAATGCCCTGGCAAGCCCGCACACAGTGCTATCTTTTACAGCCGAAGCCACAGCCTGTACGGATTGGAAATCACCCTCACTGGCAACGGGGAATCCTGCTTCGATAACATCGACACGCATCTGTTCCAGCATTTTGGCGATGCGTACCTTTTCGTCCAGCGTCATGGATGCGCCGGGGCTTTGTTCGCCGTCGCGTAATGTTGTATCAAAAATAATTAAACGGTCTTGTCGGTTTGTTGTCGTAGTAGCTGACATAATATTGCTCCTTCTCGACAGCTATTATAGCGTGATAGCCGTCAGGAATAATTAGTGTTTTACTTAAAATCCTATTCTGAATTTGGTTTTGAAGTGGTTGTTATACAGCGGTGTTTCGCCTCACCAAGGCAAGCGTAATCTGCCCTAAGGCAGGAGTAGCAATAAAGACAAGAGCAGAAAGCTCAAAGAAAGAAGAAGCATAGTAATGAACACAGCAACAGAATAAGGTTTATCCTGTGTTTTTGCCAACGCGATAACGCGGGGATGATGTGTGTGTCTGTTCATTTTCATAGAAACTTAACGTTAACGGAAAATAAAACAAGCTTCAAGTTTCTTTTTTATCTTTTTGATGACCGGTGCCGACATTCTTAGGTACGAAATCCCGATTAAGCTGGTTAAAATTTAGCGTATGGACGGGCAAGCCGAAAACCTGAATCAGTGTTTTTTTAATGCCCGTAAATAATTAACAGGCCCGGATAGGGCATAAACAAAAAAGACCATAAATAAAACTTTCGCCGGATCAATAGCAATCAAGGCAAACACCAGTATCACCACCAATATGGCCAGATGCGGCACTTTATTTTTAAAATCAAAATCTTTAAAACTATTGTATTTAACATTACTGACCATGAGCAAACCTGCACTGATAATCATAAGCAGTGCAGGTATCTGGACACTCTTACCTGAAATATCCATATCATGAAACATCCATACCATACCGACCACAATCGCAGCGGCAGATGGACTCGGCAGACCAATAAAATAACGTTTATCCACTTCTTCAATTTGTACATTAAACCGGGCCAGGCGCAATGCAGCACAAGCCACATAGATAAAGGCAGCCATCCAGCCGACCTTGCCCCAGCTTAAGCTAACATCGCGCATATCCGCCAACGCCCACTGGTACATGACTAATCCAGGAGCCAGGCCAAATGAAATCAAATCAGACAAGCTATCATACTGCTCACCAAATTCAGATTGGGTATTCGTCCAGCGCGCTACCCTGCCATCCAGTCCATCCAGAATCATGGCAACAAATACCGCAATAGAAGCAATTTCAAATTTATCATTCATGCCAGCAACAATGGCATAAAAACCGCTGAATAAAGCGGCTGTTGTAACCAGGTTGGGTAATAAATAAATACCTTTGCGTGGTGTTTTTTTGGTTTCTGACGTTTCTGACATAACAGGCTTTTACTGGCGATAAAATGCAGTCCTTAATAAAATAGATTCCCGATACTAACATATTCTTGTGGACGCACCACCGGCTAACCCGGATTTCTCACCAGGAGGACTTAGAACCACTCGTTTCTCTATAGGCGTGAGTGGTACAGGTGCCATAGACAAGTAGTCAGACTCATAAATCAATGCTACTATCCCACCCCATCAAAAACAGCCAAACACCCCACAATGAACATCCAGTCCGCCATCCAGAAAGCCATTGACAAACAAGACCTCACGCCAGAGGAAATGACAGATGTGATGCAGCAGATCATGAGCGGGCAGGCCACCGATGCCCAAATTGGCGGCTTCCTTATCGGCATGCGCATGAAAGGTGAGACAGTCGATGAAATCACGGCGGCTGCCAGCGTTATGCGCTCGCTGGCAACGCCGGTTGAGATTGAGGATAAAGCAAACCTGGTAGAAATTGTTGGCACGGGTGGCGATGGTAGCGGCACGTTTAATGTATCCACTGCAAGCTGTTTTGTGCTATCGGCTGCGGGTGGCCGGGTGGCAAAGCATGGCAACCGTTCCATTTCCAGCAAGTCCGGCGCAGCTGATTTACTTGAAGCTGCCGGGGTTAACCTTGAACTTACACCGGAGCAGGTCAAAGCCTGTGTGGAGGAAATTGGTGTCGGCTTCATATTTGCACAAAAACATCACAGCGCGATGAAATATGCCATCGGCCCACGTAAGGAAATGGGCGTTCGCACCCTGTTTAATCTGCTGGGGCCACTCACTAACCCCGCCGGCACACCCAATCAGGTGCTGGGCGTATTCAGTAAAGACTGGGTTCGTCCACTGGCGGAGGTACTCAACAAGCTAGGCAGCCACCATGTGATGGTGGTGCATGCGGATGATGGCATGGATGAGATCAGTATTGCCTCGCCAACCTCGGTCGCAGAACTTAATGACGGAAAAATCACCGAATACTCCATCAAACCGGAAGATTTTGGCATGGTTCAGCATCCAATTAGCCAGATTCGCGTACATGATGCAAAGGAAAGCCTGGATATGGTTAATTCCGTTTTGAATAACGAAGCCAGCCCGGCACGGGATATTGTTGCACTTAACGCAGGTGCCGCGATTTATGTTGCGGGTTTGGCCACGTCGCACCAAGCCGGGGTTGAGCGGGCGCTGGAGGTGATTGCATCGGGTGCTGCACGGCAAAAATTACTCGACCTGATCAATAAATCCAACGCGTTTTAAATGGCAAACTTATGACAGATACGCCCGACATCCTGAAAAAAATCATCCACCGCAAAGCGCAGGAAATTATCGACCGAAAGTCTGCCATAAGCCTGGAGGATTTGATCAAGCAAGCCAGAACAGCCTCGCCTGTACGTGGTTTTGTCGATGCCATGAAACAACGCATTGCTGCTGGCGAACCTGCTGTCATCGCCGAAATTAAAAAAGCCTCACCCAGCAAAGGTATTATGCGTGAAAACTTTGCACCTGCCGAGATTGCCAAAAGCTATCAATCTGGTGGCGCCAGTTGTTTATCGGTGTTGACCGATATTGATTTTTTCCAGGGGTCTGATGACTACTTGAAACAGGCACGGGCTGCCTGTGATTTACCCGTCATCCGCAAGGACTTTATCATCGACCCTTATCAAGTTTACGAGGCACGTGCCATGGGTGCAGATTGTATCTTACTCATTGTCGCGGTACTGGGTGATGATCAAATGGAAGCACTATATACACTGGCCCGCGAACTGGGCATGGACGTATTGATTGAAGCGCACGACGAGCAGGAGCTACAACGCGCCCTACCTTTAAACGCCGAACTGGTTGGCATCAACAACCGCAACCTCAGAACCTTTGAAACGTCACTCAACACAACCCTTGAGCTATTAACGCAAATACCCGGTGATCGCATCGTGGTCACAGAAAGCGGTATTCATAGCAGTGATGATGTCAAACTGATGCGTGACAACCAGGTAAACGCCTTTCTGGTTGGTGAAGCCTTTATGCGTGCGGATGATCCCGGCACGGAACTCAACACACTTTTCTTTACCTAATGGTTTTTTAATCATAAAGCGAATCCATACATGCTCACTTATCCACAAATAGACCCAATCCTGCTCCATTTTACGGAAACCACAGGCATCCGCTGGTATGGCTTGATGTATGTGATTGGCTTTCTCGCCTTTTTGTTTCTCGGCAAAATGCGTGCACGTCGTCCGGATAGCCCGGTAAAGCCAGAACAGGTTGACGACATGATGTTTTATGGTGCCATCGGTGTGATTGTTGGCGGCAGGCTGGGCGAAATGTTTTTCTACCGCTTTTCAGAATTTATCGAAAAACCGTTGAGCCTGTTTAAAATCTGGGAAGGCGGCATGAGCTTCCATGGCGGCTTGCTGGGTGTCACCATCGCCATGTTACTGCTGGCACGCAAATGGAACATCACACCCTTGAAACTGGGTGATTTTATCGCGCCACTGGTGCCGATTGGACTGGGTGCGGGGCGCATGGGCAACTTCATCAATGGAGAACTCTGGGGACGACCCACTGATGTGCCCTGGGGCATGTGGTTTCGCCACGTCGACCAGCAACCACTGGCGCGCCACCCGTCACAACTGTACGAAGTGCTGGGCGAAGGTGTTTTACTCTTTTTGCTGGTGTGGATATACTCGAAAAAACCGCGTCCGACAGGTGCTGTCACCGGCCTGTTTTTAGTGGGCTACGGCATTGCGCGCTCTACGGTTGAATTTTTCCGCGTGCCGGATGACAGTGGATTTTTTGGCATTGAGTGGCTCACCGAAGGACAATTATTATCCATTCCCATGATGATTATTGGTATCGGCCTATTGTTCTGGGCTTATCGTCAAAAAGAGGCAACCGCATGAAACAATACCTTGCATTAATGCGCCACGTCTACGAAAACGGCACTGTCAAAGAAGACCGTACCGGGACAGGTACAAAGTCGGTGTTTGGCTACCAGGCCCGTTATGATTTATCTGCGGGCTTTCCACTGGTGACCACCAAAAAATGTCACCTGCGCTCCATCATTCACGAACTGCTTTGGTTTTTACAAGGCGACACCAACATCAAATACCTTAAAGACAACGGTGTACGCATCTGGGATGAATGGGCCGATGAAGACGGTAACCTTGGGCCGGTTTATGGCTCACAGTGGCGCTCCTGGCCTACCCCCGATGGCAGACACATCGACCAGATCAGCATGGTCATTGAGCAAATAAAAAACAACCCCGATTCACGCCGTATTATTGTGAGTGCCTGGAATGTTGCCGAGATTGACAACATGGCACTGCCCCCCTGCCATGCTTTTTTCCAGTTCTACGTGGCGGATGGCAAATTATCCTGCCAGCTCTACCAGCGCAGTGCCGATATTTTTTTGGGTGTGCCCTTTAACATTGCATCCTACGCATTGCTCACCATGATGGTGGCGCAGGTAACGGGTCTTGAAGCCGGTGATTTTGTGCATACCCTGGGTGATGCGCATTTATATTCGAACCACATGGAACAGGCAAAACTGCAATTAAGCCGCAAGCCATACCCATTGCCCACCATGAAAATCAACCCGGATGTTCAATCCATTTTTGACTTCAAATTTGAAGATTTTGAACTGGCGGGTTATGAGGCACATCCACATATCAAAGCTGCGGTAGCAGTTTAGCCCAACATGGCTGGCATTGAGGATGAATCAAGAGCTTACGTTCTGTGCCGTAGTGAAGTCACTGATTCAGGTTTAAGTTTCAAAAACCTTGATTTATTACATTAAGATGAATTAAGGTAGAACTGCCTAACGTGACAAACAACTTGAGCGTACTCTTTGAATAACTTAAGCACCGCATCTGCAAAACCGGCCAATCATAATGGCAGTGACGACAATAAAACAGACAAGACTATAATAAAAGAGCGCCCTGGCATCACGTTCACGCTTGAGCCCCATAACAACGAGCGGCTAACCAACCTGTGCGGACAGTTTGATCAGCACCTGCGCCAGATTGAAGTACATTTTGATGTCGAGATCAGTAACCGTGGTTTTGATTTCAAAGTCAAGGGGTTGCCTGCCCCGGCACAACGCGCCATTAATTTAATACAGGATTTGTACCTGGCAACAAACAGCGATACATTGTCACCTGAAAATATCCACCTGGCGCTACAAGATCAAAACCCGGAAAGCGATGCTAATGACGCATCCGGAAAAGCCACTTCTGCGACCATTAAAACCAGGCGCAAGCTCATCCGCGCCCGAGGTCCAAACCAGAGCCACTATATTCGCAGCATCCAAACCCACGACTTAAGTTTTGGCATTGGCCCTGCGGGTACGGGAAAAACCTATCTTGCGGTTGCCTGTGCGGTTGAAGCCTTTGAACGTGACGAGGTCAGGCGCATTATTCTAGTACGCCCTGCCGTAGAGGCCGGTGAAAAACTGGGTTTCCTGCCCGGTGATTTATCACAAAAGGTCGACCCTTATTTGCGCCCCATGTACGATGCCTTGTATGAAATGCTGGGTTTTGAAAAAGTCGACAAACTGATTGAGAAAAACGTCATCGAAGTTGCCCCCCTTGCCTACATGCGCGGACGTACCTTGAATGATTCTTTCATCATCATGGATGAAGCACAAAACACCACCGCAGAACAAATGAAAATGTTCCTAACCCGTATCGGCTTTGGTTCAACTGCAGTTGTCACGGGCGATATTACCCAGATTGATTTGCCAAAAAACCAGCAATCCGGTTTAAAACATGTGATGTCTATTTTACAGGGAATTAAAGCGATTCGTTTTAGCTTTTTCCAACCCAAAGATGTGGTGCGCCATACGCTTGTGAAAAAAATCGTCGAAGCCTATGATCATTTCGATGAAACTGATACACCACCATTTAACCATCACGCAGACATCCAGGCCAGTGCTGAGGAATAACAACTAACATGCCGCTTGAACTGGAGATTCAAAACCCAGCCAACTACAGTAACATCCCGTCCCAGGATAATGTCATCCAATGGGTAGATTTGGCACTTTCTGGCGGCTCTGCGCATGATAATGATGCTACCACCATTAGCGTTGTGCTTCGCATCGTTGATGAAGCAGAAAGCCAAACACTCAACCATCGCTATCGCCATAAAAATTCGCCCACTAATGTGCTATCATTCCCCTTTGAAATGCCTCAGATAAATCAGTTAAACGAGGATGAAAATGTATCCCGGCATCTTGGCGATCTGGTATTATGCGCGCCCATCATAGAGAAAGAAGCGCTTCAACAACATAAAACATTAATGCAGCACTGGGCACATATGGTTATTCACGGCATGTTGCATTTACAAGGCTATGATCATCTGGAAAAAGCCCAGGCAGAAGAAATGGAATCCCTTGAGATAAGCATTTTAGAACAACTCGGCTTCCCTGATCCTTATGAGACAAACTCTGTAACAAACCGTTAGTGGCTAACAAGCAATGAAAAAATCATTACCTGATGCCAAACCACGACCGTGGTGGCACAAATGGCTAAGAAGCACGGTTGACACCAGCGCCTTAAACCGGGAAGAACTGGTAAGCGAGCTGCGCCAGGCACAAAAAAATAATATCATCGGTGCGGAGGCGCTGAGCATGATTGAAGGCGTCATGCAGGTGGATAATCTGCAAGTTCGCGATATCATGATCCCCCGGCCTAACATTCATTTTATCCATTATGAAGATTCCTTTCACAATATCCTGAAAGTTGTCATGCAGGCCGGTCACTCCCGCTACCCGGTATTTGATGAAAACCGTGATGATGTCGAAGGTATTTTATTAGCCAAGGATTTACTCAAATACATTGGCAATGAAAAGACGTTCGATATTGATGATATTTTACGCCCGCCCATTATTGTCCCGGAAAGCCAGAAGCTCAATGTGCTGCTGAGTAGCTTCCGCAACAGCCGCAACCATATGGCGATTGTCGTGGATGAATATTCTGGCACCTCGGGAGTCATCACCATTGAAGACGTGCTAGAACAAATCGTAGGCGATATTGACGACGAACACGACCATGTGGATGACAAACTCAAGATACGTGCACAAAAAGATGGGCGTTTTATCGTACAGGCAAATACCGAAATCGAAGCGTTTAACGATTACTTTTCAAGCAACTTTAGTGTCGATAACTTTGACACCATTGCCGGGCTTGTCACCCAGAAAGCAGGAAAAATCCCGCAACAGGGTGACCAAATAACACTAGACCCTTTTCGATTTATTGTGCTACGCAGTGATGCCCGCCGGATTCAATTACTGGAAGTCTATAAACTATAATAGGATGCACAAAGTTCTTCCACATTATTTTAACAAGTGGCTGTACCTGTTTGTTTTTATTGCAGGTGCACTCACTGTTTTTGCCTTCTCCCCGTTTAATATTTACCCACTGGCCTGGCTAACACCGGCGGTTTTGTTTTTTGCGCTCGTAAAAGCCAATACTGCAAAACAGAGTTTCTACCTCGCCTGGTTATTTGGTATTGGCCTGTTTGGCGCGGGTGCATCCTGGCCATTTTACAGCATGTATTTTTTTGCACATGCACCGCTGATCCTGGCACTTGGCGCTACGGCGCTTTTCGTCGTTATCGTTGCCTTTTTTTCAACCGGTTTGTTTGGCCTGCTTGCAAACCTGTTTCGCACTACCCCGCTACTCACCCGTTTACTCCTATTCTACCCGGCAAGCTGGGTATTTATTGAATGGACTCGTAACTGGTTATTTACGGGGTTTCCCTGGCTGTACCTGGGCAATAGCCAAATTGATACGGTATTTTCAGGGTTTGCACCCATTACCGGCGTGCTGGGCCTGAGCTGGATATGTACCCTTATTGCAGGTGCCATTGTCAGTTTTATTGTAGGTAATTCTGCGCATCGCAATGTCCCCATCGAAACGCCACATACACAGGGCATGAAACAGCAGGCACTTGTCGAAGAACGCTTTGGCGCATCCAGCCGGATTCTTTCTGCTGTTTTGATGGTATTTCTGGTTGCTGCTTCCTGGAGCCTGAAACAAATCAACTGGACAACAGCAAGCGGAAAACCATTTACCGCCAGCGTGTTACAGGGTAATTTTTCCCAGCTTGAAAAGCTCAACCCGGCAAACCTTGATACCATGATTTCACAGTATCAGGCCATGACCAAACAGGCATGGGAAAGTGATCTGATTGTGTGGCCAGAAACCGCTTTGTTTGCGCCCTTTAACAATCACATGGATGCGTTGATTCTACCCTTGCAACAATCGCTTCAGGCATCACCAAAGTCTGCCAATAAAAGCATTCTGATCGGTGGTTTTTTCGTCAATGAACAAAATGGTGTGGAAAATAGCGTCCTGGCGCTTAGCGCCGAAAACCGTCAAATCTACTCAAAACGGCATCTTGTCCCCTTTGGCGAATACATTCCACTACTCGACTATATCCGCTGGCTGGGACGCTGGATTGAACTACCCTATTCCAATATTACCGCTGGTCAAAACGATGGCACACTACAGGTTGTTGGACAAACCGCGCAACTTGGCATTTGTTACGAAGATGCCTTTGGCAATGAAGTTATCAAGTCACTTCCGCGTTCCAGTTTACTCATCAATGTTACCCATGACGGCTGGTTTACCGGGTCACTTGAGCCTGCGCAACACATGCAAATTGCCCGCATGCGTTCTCTGGAAACCGGGCGTTATATGGTACGCGCAACCACCACCGGCCCCGCTGGTATTATTGACGAAAAAGGCAAGCTGGTCGCCACGGCAGCAACACACACCCGGCAAATTATCACACATAAAGTCCAACCAATGACCGGGGCAACGCCCTATGTCAAATGGGGTAACTCACTGGTTGTGGGCTTGAGTACATTGATACTGCTGTTTGGTATGATACTTGCCAAAAAAGGCAACTCAGATATGTCATGAAGCATGTGGACCAAACGCATGAATCACCTTGTTTGAACCTGAACCCATGATGCCACTACGGCACTGAACGTAAGCTAATTGATTCATTGTTGATTGCATTCTGTGATTAACACCGTCCAGTCTTCACTACTGCGATACTTGCGCTTTGCCA
>CAZPEE010000043.1:10243-12914 GCA_964585525.1 uncultured Cocleimonas sp. | reverse complement strand
AAATGGCACTCGCAAAACGCATTATCCCCTGCCTCGACGTTGATAACGGTCGCGTTGTCAAAGGCGTCAATTTTGTTGATATCCGCGATGCGGGTGATCCGGTTGAGGTTGCTGCACGTTATAACCGCGAAGGCGCGGATGAAATTACTTTTCTGGATATTACCGCCAGCTCGGATGATCGAGAAACTACCATTCACATGGTCGAGGCGATTGCCTCTGAGGTTTTTATTCCACTTACCGTAGGTGGTGGCATTCGCAAAGTTGAAGATATTCGTACTATGCTTAATGCAGGTGCGGACAAAGTTGCGATTAACACCGCGGCCATTTTCAACCCTGAACTGGTGAAAGAAGCGGCCGAGTATTATGGCTCACAATGTATCGTTGTTGCGATTGATGCCAAAAAAGTCAGCAACGATAATGAGCCTGATCGCTGGGAACTTTTCACCCACGGCGGACGCAAGGAAACCGGCATTGATGCGGTGGAATGGGCAAAAAAAATGGCGGATTATGGTGCGGGTGAACTGCTGGTCACCAGCATGGACAAAGATGGCACCAAATCAGGTTTTAATATCCCGCTGACCAGGGCGATTACCGATGCGGTTAATATTCCAGTGATTGCCTCTGGCGGCGTTGGCAACCTGCAACACCTGGCAGATGGTGTGATAAAAGCAGGTGCAGATGCGGTATTGGCTGCAAGCATTTTCCATTTTTCGGAGTATACTGTCGGTGAAGCAAAACAGTATATGAACGACCAGGGTATTGAAGTCAGGATTTAAGTCACAATGATAAGTAATAATACACTTGCCGAGGTTGCAAAGGTACTTGAGGCACGCAAATCAGCCGCTGCAGATAGCTCGTATGTTGCCAGTTTGTACGCGAAAGGCCTGGATGCCATCTTGAAAAAAGTGGGAGAGGAAGCCACTGAAGTCGTCATGGCAGCCAAAGACGCTGAAGCAGACGCAGAAAAAAACGATAAAATAATCTACGAAGTTGCTGACTTATGGTTTCATACCCTAGTATTATTGGCACAACAGAACTTACACCCTAACGATGTTCTAAAAGAACTGGAACGACGTTTTGGCACGTCTGGCCTGGTTGAAAAGGCCAGCCGGAAAAATACATAATACGCCTAACAGGCAGGAGAAAAACATGATTTACGGATTTGGCGCACCCAGCCCCTGGTCTTTACTACTGATTCTGGTCATTGCTGTGGTTATTTTTGGCACCAAGCGTTTGCGCAATGCCGGTGGTGACTTGGGAAGCGCCGTTAAAAACTTTAAAAAAGCACTCAAAGAGGGTGAAACAGAAGGTGCTGAACAGGCAGAAGCCGTTAAGGACACACTTAAACAAGCAAAAGATGATGTTATTGACTCTACGGCTAAAGTAAAAGATAACAACAAATCTTAAACCAGAAATAAAACGATTATGTTTGATTCAGGCTTTCTGGAAATGCTGGTTGTTGGCATTATAGCGTTACTGGTGATAGGGCCAGAACGACTGCCCAGTGTTGCCGCCAAAGTTGGCAAATTTATCGGCAAAATGAAAGCCTTTGTCGCCACAACCCGCGAAGATATCGAAAAAGAAATTCGTGCAGATGAACTCAGAAACATGCTCATCATGCAAAAAGAAGAAATCAACGAATTGCGTGATATTGTCAAAAATACACAAACAGACGTGGCTGATGAACTCCATGAAGCCAGTGACTTGCTTGAATCAAATAACTTGCCTGAATCAAATAACTTACCTGAATCAAATAAAGAATACAGCAAAACCACAATAAAACAAAAATGAGCGATTCCAGCGATAAAACAGCCCCGGCCACAACAGGCTTTCTTTCCCACTTGATTGAATTGCGTGATCGGCTACTTAAAGCCGTTATCGCAGTGTCTGTGGTGTTTATCGCTTTATTTCCATTTGCCTCTGACATCTATGACTTGCTTGCCGCGCCTTTGGTCAGGCAGGGTCAACAAATGATCATTATTGGAACGATAGCGCCTTTTTTGATCCCCATGAAATTAACCCTGCTGGTCGCCTTTTTAATTGCGCTTCCCTATTTACTCTACCAACTGTGGGCATTTGTCGCACCTGGATTGTATAAACATGAAAAACGGCTAGTTTATCCACTCCTCGCCTCCAGCGTCTTTTTATTCTACCTGGGGATACTGTTTGTTTATTTCATTTTGCTGCCCATGATGTTTCAAATCATACCGCAATTTGCGCCTTCATCAACTATATATACTCCTGACATTGAACACTATCTAGAATTTTCGATGATGATGTTCATGGCCTTTGGCTTAGGTTTTGAAATGCCCATCGCCACCATCTTGCTGATTAGCACGGGCATGACAACCGCTGAAGAACTCAAAAACAAACGCCCCTATGTGATCGTAGGTGCCTTTATCATTGGCATGATACTCACCCCACCTGATGTTGTATCCCAGGTGATGCTGGCTATCCCCATGTGGCTGTTATTTGAGCTGGGTATTTTCCTTAGCCGGTTTTTTGACGTTCGTATAAAAGAAGCCGTGGAAGCACGTGATAAAATGGACAACAGCGATGACAATGACAGTAACACTAGCGAATCTGCCTCCGGCGCAGCGGCATTAAGTGCCGAGCAACTCTGGCAGGATGATGACTACACCTACGAGGAAGAAAATAGCATCTTAGACGA
>CAZPEE010000043.1:0-10143 GCA_964585525.1 uncultured Cocleimonas sp. | reverse complement strand
CTTAGACGACGACCTGGACAACAACCTAGACAACAACACTAACAACAATCAAGATTCTGACGACCCGGATTATGAAGATGACGACGGCGATTTCAAACCTCTGAGCGAAGAAGAAATGGAAGCCGAACTAGACCGGATAGAAGCCGAAGAACGCGCTGAAGATGAGCAGCATAAAAACAACACTAAAAAACCAAAAAAATAGCCGTCATTAATAAAAATCAAGAAAAACCCTTAAAAAACAATTACATTGATATTTGTCAATATAAGAAAATTATTAATTATTAATTGTCGGTTAAGCAAGTGTTTGGTAACATTAATACAACACAATTTAAATTGATAATTACTTCCATTAAATATATAAATCTAGCGGTTAAGATATTTAACAGTAAAAATATGATTTTTTCATGAACTTTAATGACTGAAATCAAACTAACGGAAGTACAATATCTACATCTTATAATGAAATAATAGGGGAGCATCCTATGAAATGTTTAATCAAGAGTTTACTTGGGCAAGACTCGTATGATGAGGAAAACTATGACCAGGGCAATGACGTTTGTACGCCGTTGCCACCTATCGTCAAATCTATCGTTGGGAGTGTTATTTTTATTCTTCTAATGGCCATGCTGAGTAATACACTGCGTTTTTAACACTTGTCGGATAAAAATCCGATGTCCATAACAATCCCGTTAGCTGTATTGTTAACGGGATTTTTTGTGGATTAAACCAAATCAAATACCAAAATAAACCACTGATCAATAGTGAACTTAACAAAATTTCACGTTATCATAGCCCCTCTATGAACCTGCCAGACAGGCTCGCAAAACCAATCTAAGCCAGGATATATTGTGAATCAAATAAGCGTTCCACGCCGTAAAACCGTGCTTCTTATTATGGATGGTTTTGGTGTAAACCCAAGCAAAAAGAATAATGCCGTTTGTGAGGCAAACACTCCCCGGCTCGATGAATATTTTGGAAAATACCCGCATACCACGCTCCAGGCATCCGGGGCAGCCGTCGGATTACCTGACGGCCAAATGGGTAATTCCGAAGTCGGCCATTTAACCATTGGTTGTGGCACGATTATCAAACAGGATCTTGTACGCATAGATGATGCCATTGAAGATGGCAGCTTTAAAAAGAACACCGTTCTTAGAAACACAATTTTCCTGGCAAAAGAGAACAACCGACCTGTTCACCTGGTTGGACTGGTATCCGATGGCGGCGTACACAGCCACATCAGGCATCTTTGTGCGCTGCTCAAATTATGTAAGAAAATGGGCGCAACGCCAGTTGTACATGCCATTACCGATGGACGCGACACATCACCCAAATCAGCGGTAAAATTCATCCAGCAGTTAGTCGACGCACTGGATAAATATGGTGGCAGTATCGCTACCATAACCGGACGGTTTTATGCCATGGATAGGGATCAGCGCTGGAAGCGCACCAAAATTGCCTGGGATGCCATGGTCAATGGCGTGGGTGATAAAATTGATGATCCGGTTAACGCTATCAAGGATGCATACAGCAAAGGCGTTACCGATGAATTTATCCGTCCGATGATTATGCCTGGCGCGACACTCATCAAACCTGATGACTCACTGATCTTTTTTAACTTTCGTAACGACCGCCCAAGACAACTTGCTGCCGCACTTGGCTCTGAAGAATTTGATAATTTTGACCGTGGTGACTACTCCCCGATTGTCGTCACCTGCCTCACAGAATATGATAAAAAACTACTGGCTCCGGTAGCATTCCCGCCCCAACGCCCTTCAACCAACCTCGCCCATGCTGTTAGCCTGTCCGGGTATAAACAGCTTCATTGTTCCGAAACTGAAAAATACGCGCACGTCACCTTTTTCCTTAACGGTGGACGTGAAACACCCTATGCAGGCGAAGACCGCATTATGGTTGACTCACCCAAAGTACACACCTACGACGAATGCCCTCAAATGAGTGCCCACCAGGTGGCAGATGAAATCATTGCCGCCGTGAATAAACAAGAACATTCTTTCATCGTGGTTAATTTTGCCAACGGCGACATGGTAGGCCACACGGCGATTCCCGATGCTATCATCAAAGCGGTAGAAACACTGGATACAGAAGTAGGACGGGTACTGGATGCCGCCATTGAAAACCACTACTCTGTTATCGTTACCGCTGACCATGGCAACTGCGATGAGTATGTTGACCCGCTAACGGGAGAACCCAACACCCAGCACACCGTTTATCCCGTGCCCTGCCTCATCATAGACAAATCATTCTGGCGATTGCGCACTGGCGGCGGCCTAAGCAACCTGGCTCCCACCGTATTACAATTAATGGGCTTACCCAAACCCGATGGGATCACCTGTAAATCGCTGCTAATGGAAGAGGTAACCGATGCCGGGCCTTCGACTTATTAATTCTATGACAGGTTAATCGCTTATCGGCAAACATCAGCCGGTAAGTGCATTGTGTGTAGTAAATGATTAAGCAAGAAGTATATATTCCTGAAAATAACGGGAATGACTAAAACAAGAGAATCATATGCTTAAATTTTTTACAACGTGTTTCATCGTAACAATCATCTCTAATACCTTATTCATCCAGTTCGCAGCCGCTGAACCCGCCAAATTTTCGGGCATGGTTTGGTCACACAATAAAGTGCGCGCCAAACATAAATTACCTGCATTACAGTGGTCAAACGCACTGGCAGGCTATGCGCAACAATGGGCGAATGAACTGGCAAACAACCGCAGCTGCAATATGCAGCACCGTCCCAATTTCGGCCCATTCAGGCAACGCTTTGGTGAAAATATTTTCTGGGCGAGCCCGGAGCAGTGGTCCAACGGAAAAATCACTTTACAACAGTTTACCGCCCCCCAGATAGTCAAGGCCTGGGCGGAGGAAGAAGCCTATTACAATTACCACACCAACCAGTGCCAAAAAGGCGAAGACTGTGGACACTACACCCAAATGGTCTGGAAAGAATCACGTAAAGTCGGCTGTGCAATAGCCGTTTGCAAAAACAAGGCGCAACTTTGGGTTTGTAATTATGATCCACCGGGCAATTACTATGGGGAAAAACCTTACTAATAATACCTGGAAGAAGATAAGATATAACGTAACTAACGCTTAATCAGCTTACCCACCGTCAAACCTTGCACAAGGATAGAGAAAATGACCACAATATAGGTAACCATGAGCAATGCTTCACGATAATTATCATTCGGTAACGTAAGCACAAGTGCTATGGAGATACCACCGCGCAAACCACCCCAGGTCAATATGCGGACAATTTTAGGTGTGAAGGTGGTACGCAATTTCATCAGCGAAACCGGGATGCCAACGGAAATAAAACGCGCCAGCAAGGTGACCACAATCATGATCAACCCCGCCCACAAATATTGATACTGGAAACTCAACACCAACACTTCAAGCCCAATCAATACAAACAGGATAGCGTTAAGTATTTCATCAATCAGCTCCCAGAAGTTATCCAGATGTTCACGGGTTTTATCCGACATGGCATATTTGCGCCCTTCATTACCAATCAATAAACCTGCAACGACAATCGCAATCGGCCCAGAGACATGAATCGCATTCGCAAGCGCATAGCCACCAAACACCAGTGCCAACGTCAGTAAGATTTCAACCTGGTAATTGTCAATGCTTGCCAGCATACGAAAGGCAATATAACCGATAACCAGGCCAAACAATGCACCGCCCAGCGCTTCTTCGGCAAACAGTGTGATAATACTCATGGCATTGACCGGGCCATGCGCAGCACCCTCATGGCCACCTGCAATGCTTAATAAAACCAGAAAAACCACCACAGCAACACCATCATTAAACAATGATTCCCCCGCTATTTTGGTTTCCAGTGATTTTGGCGCACCCACTGTTTTTAAAATACTGAGTACCGCAATCGGGTCTGTTGGTGAAATTAGTGAGCCAAACAGCAGGCAATAAATCAACGGAATATCCAGCCCCAGCCAGGCAAAAATATAAAACGATGCAAAACCGATCATAAAGGTTGATGAGATAACGCCAATACTCGCCAGTACCGCAACTATCCATTTCTGCTTTTTTAATTCTTCCAGGTGGACATGCAGGGCGCCTGCAAATAATAACGCGCTTAACATGCCCTGCATCAGCGTTTCATTAAAATCAATCTGCGACAAAAGATGTTTTGCAAAGTCGACAATAGGCAAGCCCAACTTGCCTAAAATAACAATTAACAACGACATCAACAAAGCAATCACCAGCAAGCCAATGGTGCTGGGAATCTTGATAAAACGGTAATTGATGTAGCTAAAAACAGCTGCCAGTGAGATCAAAATGGCAAAAATATCCGTATTGTCCATTGACTAAAAACCCATCGCTTTTTTAATGATTTCGTTTTTCAGCACAGATGACTGGTTAAACAGTTTCATACCCAGGTTGCGCAGCGTTTTAACAGGAGTCGCGCTGTGCCCGAATAACAACCTGAAGCCCTCCATCGCACGCATGGTCAGCACATTATCGCCACGTCGGGCGCGCTCGTAGCGACGTAATAGCTTGAAGCTGCCCAGATCTTTATTCGTTACGGATAAAACCTGTGCCAGCTCAACCGCATCTTTCAAACCCAGGTTAACCCCCTGCCCCGCCAGCGGATGAATCGTATGTGCCGCATCACCCACCAGTGCAATGCGCGGCTTAACATATTCTTTGGCTTGCGAGCCTTTTAACGGAAATGCGGCACGTTGCCCAACGGCGGTGACCTCACCCAGTTTGTGATCAAGTGCTTCGGCCAGGGCGACCTTAAAATCATCATCAGTGCGCGATAAATAATAATCTGCACGGTCAGAAGGCAAGGTCCAGACAATAGAGCTACTGCCATCTGGCAGGGGTAAAAAAGCAACCGGCCCAGTCGGCTGGAAGCGTTGCCATGCCGTAAAATCATGATGCTTTTGTGTTTTAACAACCGTAACCAGACCACTTTGCCCGTAGTCATCACGTTCAAAATCAATCTTTGCCAGCTCCCGCACCCTGGAATTGGCGCCATCGGCACCGACCAATAACTGTGCTGATAACTGTTTACCGCTGTCAAGTTCAACAAGCACCTGATCATCTTCTACAGAGAAATGTCGTAATGAGTCAGGACAATACACCTTGATCCGGTCATCCTGTTTTACTGTTTTAAGCAGCGCATACTGAATCGCCCGGTTTTCGATAATATGGCCCAGCTCAGGCTCACCCAGTTGCGCCGCATCAAACTCAACCAGCCCATCACCTGCCGCATCCCATACCACCATTTTTTCATAGGGTGATACACGCATGGCAACGATAGCATCCCAGGCTCCCACATCAATGAATGCCTTTTGGGAAGCCTTGCTGATAGCAGAAACACGCAAATCAAAAGGCTCTTTTTTTAACACCTTTTTCACCTTGTATGCTTCAATAACCGCGACATGTTTGCCCTGCTTTGCCAGGAGACCGGCCAAAGCCGCGCCCACCATGCCACCACCATTGATAATCACATCAAAATGAGCAATATTTGCCATTAACCTGGACTCCTCAACGCCAGACCACGCGCCAGGCGCGATTGTCGATACTGGATACCCATGCTCTGGCGTGTAATCCATTTGCGCAAAGGTGACAAACGATCAACCGCCAGCAAGCCGGCTGCGCGTGCATGGCCCAGTAAAAAATGATCATTGGAAAATAAACGCACCAGTGAATCGGTATAGCGTATCGTGGTTTTCAAATCAGCTTTGCGCTTTTCTTCATAGGCTTGCACCAAGGCATTACAGCCCGCGTCCTGTTGATGCACTGCGATTAAATCTGCCAGGTCGGCAATATCACGTAACGCAAGATTAAGCCCCTGCCCCGCAACCGGGTGCATGGTATGGGAAGCATTGCCAATAATAACCGTTCGCTCTGCGCTATTTTTTTCAGCAGTGACCAGGCTTAACGGATAACTGGAGCGCTTACCCACTTTGGTAAAGCGTCCCAGGCGATAACCGAACGCATTATCTAGCTTGCCAAGAAAGGCATCGTCATCAAGCGACAGTGTATGATCCAGGTCAGCAGTGCCATGTTTGGTATCATGCGTCCAGACCAGCGAGCAGCGGTTGTCAGAAAGCGGCAACAGCGCAATCGGGCCAGTATCGGTAAAACGTTCAAACGCCTGGTTTTGATGTGGTTTTTCACAGCTTACATTGGCGATCACAGCGCTCTGTTGATAGTCATCGCGTTTACTGCCGATACCGCACAGTTCGCGTACTCTGGATGATGTGCCATCAGCGGCAACCAGCAATTTTGTATTCAAGGTCAGCGTTTTAGCGCTTTTTTGCAATGACAGCTGCAAGCCGTTTCCAACCTTTTGCAAATCATTAACAGAAGCAGGCACAATCAAATCAACCGGGCTGTTTTTAGCGTTGAGTACATCATACAATTGCTTTCCCAAAACCCGGCTTTCAACCAGATAGCCCAGGGCAGGCACCTTTTCTTTTTCTGCGCTTAAACGTGCTGCACCAAAATGTCCCCGGTCCGAGATATGAATGCGATTAATTGCTGTGGTATTGGGCGCAAGTTGATCCCATAAACCCATGCCTTTAAAAATCCGGCTGGAACCATAGGACAAGGCGATCGCACGGTCATCATAACTGGGCTGTTTGGGTGCGCCGAACTCAAAGGCATCAACCACACCAATCGTTAGGTTAAGCGGCATCAGCGCAACCGCAAGGCTGGCTCCCACCATACCGCCACCAACAATCAATACATCATAGGATTTATCCGACATGAGAGGTTTCTGCCATCCAGTTTTCTATATCACCGATCTCTTTGATTAAATCACCCGTCAGAACCTGATTGCCTGTTTCCGTGACCAGCACATCATCTTCAATACGGATACCAATATTCCACCATTTTTGATCCACGGATTTATCAGGAGAAATATACAGTCCGGGCTCAACCGTCAACACCATACCCGGCTCCAGTATACGCCACTTGCCATCAATCTTGTATTCGCCGACATCGTGCACATCAAGACCTAGCCAGTGGCCCGTTTTGTGCATATAAAAAGGCTTTAGTTTTTCCTCTTTAATCAATGTTTCAAGGTCGCCATCAAGCAAACCCAGCTTTAGCAAGCCAGCTGTAATCACGCGCACCGCCGCATCGTGTGGGTCTATCCAGCGATTACCCGGTTTGACCTGCTCAATCGCAGCATATTGTGCATCCAGTACAATCTGGTAAAGTTGAGCCTGGGCCTCACTAAATTGACCATTAATGGGAAAAGTGCGGGTAATATCACTGGCATAACCAAGGTATTCTGCACCCGCATCAATTAATACCAACTCACCATCGTTTAGCACGGCATCATTATCAACATAATGCAAAATACAGCCATTTTCACCACCACCCACAATGGTTGTATAAGCTGGTGTCATATTATTTTTGCGAAATTCATACAGGTATTGGGCTTCCAGCTCATATTCCATTTGTCCAGGACGACACACCTGCATCGCTTTTTTATGCGCTGACATCGCTGTTTTTGCGGCAAAACGCATCACATCTTGCTCTGCTTCTGATTTGAATAAACGCATCTCATGCAAATTGACATCCAGTGAAATAAACTCATGGGGTGCCTGCACACCCTGCCTGACTTTTGCACGCAACGCATTTGCCCAGGAAATGACCTGGCTATCAAACTCACGATCAACCCCCACGCTGTAATAGACCCTCGCCCTGTTTTCCATCAAGCCAGGTAGTATTTCGTCAATGTCTTCAACGGGAAACGCATCATCGGCCCCATAATCAGAAACCGCGCCTTCAAGGCCAATCATGCGTCCGGTCCATTGCTCGGTTTTAGGATCTTTATCACGGCAAAATAAAATCGTTTCACCACCCTCGCGCCCCGGTACTAACACAAGCACCGCCTGCGGCTCATTAAAACCGGTTAAATACAAAAAGTCGCTATCCTGGCGGAATGGGAATTCAGCATCGCGGTTACGAATCTGTATCTGGGATGAAGGCAGGATAACGATGCCATCATCACCAATCTTATCCATTAAGTTGCGACGACGCTGGTTAAATTCTTCAATGTTTATGACAGGTGGTGTTTGCATAATGGCCATGTGTGTTAATGGATGGATGATGGTTGTGTAACAGGCTGTAAATTTTTAATTGGCTGAAGCTCTTCATTAATGAGCAACACACCCATACGGATATACTCGATAATTTCTACCAGTGATGCTTCCGATTCATTGTCATCGTCCAATTGTAACTCACCGGCATTGCCTATTTCGGTCATATCTGACAGGAAATCTTGAGTATCTTCAGGCAGGCCCTTATTATTTTTCACACCCGACAAAGACATACCCAGCACAAAACCACGGCACCATTCTTGCACCATTTCCACCCTGTTGGCGAGAGGCACATCATCATCTGCAAGTAACAACTCAAATGCCAGGTTGGAATCCTGTAACTGCAGGCGGGTTTCATCAAATAATTGCCCCAGCAATGCGACGGCTTGATGCTGTGCTGCATCATCCGGGTCAATTTCACCGACTAATAACTGCACCCATTTAAGCTTGTCTGCCGCCATATTAACCACCAGCATACCACAGGCTATGGCTTGTGATTCAGCTGCCTGGTAGTCAGCATTGCCTTTGAGCAAGGCAGTTTGCAACTGATTATATTCAATTTGATTATCCATGATGGTAATAGTACCTGCAATTGAGCAGAATGCTATTTTTTTTCAGGCAAAAAAAACGCGACTTGAATCAAGTCGCGCAAATACCACCAAAGGAGGATGGAGGAGTACCAGCTATCTCTAGCTGAATATGGTTATATAATAATACTCTAATTTACTAATGTCAATATTCTATTTTATCTTTTATGGAAAAGAAGCCTTTTTTATTCCAGACAAAGTACAAGTTAATGTTTATAATACAAAATTAATAATAAAAAATTGTTTCGCTTGAGGAAACCCTGATTAAGTCGGTTAGCATTTAGCGAAGGAAAATTGGACTTGATCAGGGATTACTTGGGGCCATTACGCCAGAGCAAAGCTAAACAGGGAGCATTTATGAAGTTTTCAGCGCGACATAAGACAATTTTAGGAATAACCGCCACGGTTTCACTACTACTATTTTCTACATCAAACCTGATGGCAAACAGTTGCAGCAAAGCAGATATTGATTATTATTTACAACGCGGTTTTACACATGACCAAGTGATTCGCTTATGTGCTGGTAGCCCGTCCGCAAATAACACACAAGGCAGCCCCCTTCCACAACATCATGCAAGCGCTACTCCAACAATGAATTATGCTCAAAGCAATGAGCTTATCGCCGATCGCGTCTATTTTGAAACAGTACTGGATGCCAAGGCGACCAAACTTACGCCATCGGAGCTATCTTATACCGCTAAAGAATGTCTTAAATATGGCGAAGAAAATCTCGGTGGATTACGCGACAAAGCCTGTGTCAATTCACAAATAAGCATCAACTTTAAAGGACTTAAAGTGATTAAAGCCGTTAAAGGCATCATGCTAATCAGAGATCAGGAAATGATTCTGCAAGGAAATATTCATCGCGAATACTTAAATTACAACGCCCTGCCCCACAAACAACAGTCTATCATTCGAGCCAGGCTCCCAACAAATCCGCAAACACTGAATCTCCCTGTCAGAAAAGGCATAGACCCCAAACAGGTTGCTTCCAAGCTACAAAAATACATCACGCAATAAATCACTTATGACGTGTTAATCGTGTAGAAATTGTAACAAGCGTTTATTTGAAATGATGCTTAATGGCGTTTAAGGAGAACCTGATTAAGTACCTATGCTATTATTCCCATAAAATGAGCCTTGGAAAGCATTATGCCAACTGAAAAAGCCATAGAACACTACACCTACGATGACTACTGCCTGTGGGAAGGAAAATGGGAATTGATAGAAGGAATGCCGATGGCGATGACCCCTTCTCCTATAATCAAACACCAAGCAATAGCTGCAAAAGTTCTCAATGAGCTGATGAATTCAATAGGAAATTGTGAAAAATGCCTAGTGCTCGCAGAGGAAGATTGGAAAATCAGCGATAACACCGTCGTAAAACCAGATATTGTACTTATTTGTGATGAGCCCAACGATAAATATATTACAAAAGCACC
>CAZPEE010000042.1:6337-12924 GCA_964585525.1 uncultured Cocleimonas sp. | reverse complement strand
TGACTTGCCCTTTGCTGGTTACTGATGTTTGTTGCATTTTACTCACCTTTAATTTTCTTGCGCATAAAAGTAATACCCAGTAAGAACACCAAAAAACCATGACTTCAACAACAGCACTAACATCTTAAAATACACCTGCTTCTTTGCAAATCAACTGAGAACTTCAGGGTTATGGGTGAAAACTATCCAAATCTCTCGGAAAAAGTGTTTTACCTTTATAATGTTGGCGAATTAACCGAAGCGTTTCTGGCTTGACGGAAATGCTGCGTTTCATTAAATGGGTAAGCAACAGTTTTTTTACATTGGCTTGTTTCGCCATTTTTCCGATGTAAGAAGGCTTCATGTGAAGCAGCGCGGGAACACCAGTTGCATCCTCGGGAATGGCATTATGTGCTACCAGAATATCAGAATTTTTTGCAAGGCCGGGCATTGCGGTGAGACGGCCGCTCATATCACCACTAAAGCTGATACTACAACCAGCAAGTTCGATGCGGTAACCCAAAGCCGGGAATGGGCCATGGTGTACAGGAACCGTTTTGACCAAAATACCGCCCTGGTTAAAAATGGTTTTTATGCTCAGGTCACTGTATGACCAGGGAATCGTTTTAACTTTGAGTTTGTAGCGACTTTGTTCTTTTGGGTCAAGGAATGTCCCCAGGTATGGATACATGCCACCTTTTAAACCAATTGCACGTTCTACAAACTCATCCGCAGATGCAACAAATTGAGTACCACTTGGCCCGATTATTTGTAAATCTTTATCACGGGAAGTAAAAAAACCTGCCTTGATATAGGCAGGGAAATCAGAGCTGTGATCTGCGTGAAAATGACTAAATAATACCAGCTGTAAATCGTTGTAGTTTGCTTTACTTTGCTTGAAACGTTGCAAGCTACCGGGGCCCATATCAACAATTACACGTGCCTTGTCATCCAGCCAGATCAAGTACCCAGTGGATGCCTGGTCATCAAGAAATTCAGGACCACGAGTGCCAAGCATTTGTAATTTAACCCGCTCAGATTGGCACTCTGTGTTGTTTGGTTGCGCAGTCGAAGCAGCGTGACAGGCGCTAATAAGTAGTAAAGTCAATAAAATAAAAAAACGGGTAAAAAACATGTCTCTCCCTAGATGCGTTTTTTGGGTAGGTAAATGGTACTTACTATACGCTTGAATTGTTTTAAAAGGTGCAACATCATAAAATTTAACTTTAATAAAGCATAGATGATAGTCACAGAATGATGCATAACGTATACTCCGCAAAAAACAAAGAGAAGAGCATATGCGTATCAATTTGAAGTGTTGGTCAGGGTTTGCAGCAATCCTGTTTTTATTTGTCTCATCCATCGTATCTGCCGAAGAACTGGTTTTTATCCTTGCCGGTCAATCCAACATGGCGGGACAGGGAAATACATCCGAACTGCCACCAGTTTATCGACGCCCACCAAAAAATGTCACTTTTTATTACAATGGTTATAAAGCACCCCTGGATCGCTTTGCGCATTTTGGGCCGGAAATTGGTTTTGCCCATGAAATTTCAAAACGTTTTCCCCACAGTAAAATCAAATTAATAAAATTTGCCGTTGGTGGTACTTCATTATTAGCCTGGACGCCAAACTGGAGTGCCGCGAAGGCACGCATAACACGTAATGCAAGTGCCGGGCCTTTATTTAAAAAATTGATTAAAACGACCGATATTAACTTTGACGGAAAAAATGCAAAACTAGCAGGTATTTTGTGGATGCAAGGGGAAACCGATGCCAAGTATCCTGTTGTTGCAAAGCAGTACACAAAAAACTTGAATGATTTTATCCATTCGTTACGCCTTGAGCTTAATACACCCAATGCGTTATTCATTATGGGGTCGGTTAATCCACCTGAGTCTTTATTCCCTGCAACCGCCATTGTGCAACAGGCACAAAGAAATGCAGCAGCACATATCCGTAACCTGCGTTTGGTCAATACCCAGGATTTACCCAAGCGCAATGATCATTTGCATTACAACACACAAGGGCAACTAGAGCTGGGCAAGCGATTCGCCAGGGCTTACCTGAGTAGCCATGTGGCGCAACGTTCCCAGTAAGCCATATATGGATCAATCATCCCTGGAATAGTTACGTCTATCAGTTAGATAGAGATTGTCATTAAGTTCCTATATATATTGGATATTATTGATAATATTACTCAATCTTCTGGTAAAGAATAATGCAACATGGTTTAAACATTAATAAATGTTCAATGTCTTTTCTCATCATTTTTATGTTGAGTGTGCCTTTGCACTTGGCTCAAGCAAATAGTAGCTATGGTTTTAACATTGATGAGGGTGTTAACATCCTGCAAAAAGAAACATTAAGGCTTGAATATAATAAACGCTATCAGCAGCAGCAACGCCAAAAACAGAAACGGGCTGTCGCAAGCGCAACTAAAAGGTTAGCCCCCCAGCCAGTGAATAGACCAGCGCATCGTCCTGCTCCAGTTGTTAAACCTGCGCCAGTAAATCAGCAGAATGCAGCCGTTGGAAGTTGTACAGATTGTTATACGCCCTCATCAGCAAGCTCTTCTGCACCCCAAAAAAATGGGAGAGCCGCTATTCCAGAGGCTGATAGCTTGTTTTTAGCCGCAACCAATGGTGATGTTTCTTCGATTGGCCGTTTGCTTTCACAAGGGGTTAATGTCAATGCAGTGAATAGCGAAAGGGAAACAGCCCTTCATATGGCTGCTGCGCGTGGACACTATTCAGCGCTTATCTATTTGATTAACCATGGTGCAAACATCAATGCACGAACCACAAAAAACTGGATTCCACTGCATCATGCCGTTCGTTTCCGCCATGCCAATATTGCCAATTATTTATTAAAGCACGGATCATCAGCGACAATACGCACATCAGATGGCATGACAGCGATAGATATGGCTAGACGAGTACGGGATCAACGTATGCTGAATATACTGGGAGCAAGATAACAACCGCTTCATGAACTAGCCCTTCCAGATATTGCCCGTTTCTTCGAAATGGCTACGTTGCCAGGGCCAGATGCGTTGCTTGTTTTTTACGGCCTGTTTCAATTTCTTTTTTTCTTTCCAGGCACCTGCCGCAATAACACCGTGTAGGCAACCGTTTTTCAGGATTAGCTTGCGATAAGTCATCCTTTTAATATTGCGGTACATGATTTCTTTTCTGTTCTCGGGTAATTCACTGATATCGCCTATGGTAAGAAATGGATAACCAATGACTTTGAATTCAGTTGTCGTGGTACTGCCCAGGTATTTTTGTATTTTTCTGTCGCTCAGGTTTTTTGCCAAAACTTTTGCTTGTTCATATCCTGGTTCTGCAACGCCGTAAAGGAAGCCCCTGTGTTCGGCACATTCACCGATGGCGTAAACACCAGGATGGCTGGTTTTTAAATAATCATCTACAATAATGCCACGCGATGTTTTAAGTCCTGCTTCTTTTGCGAGCTCTATATTGGGTTTTACCCCAATAGAAACAACCACCGTGTCGCATTCAATTTTCTCACCATCATCCAGAATGACATGATCAACTTTCTTTTTATTTTTACCTGCCTTTATTTCTTCGACAATGCTTTCTACACGTACATCAATACCTAAATCATCAAGGTAAAGGCGTAGATAAATGGAAGAATGATCATCAAGCTGGTTAAACATCAAACGTTTTCTGTGTTCAATAACGGTGACTTTGGTGTTATGCCGTTTCATGGCGTTAGCAGTATCCAGGCCAATCTGGCCGCCACCAATAATTAATGTGTTACGACTAGTAACCTGGCGACACAGTAAGGTTTCCGCATCTTCCAGGTTACGAAATATAATGACATTCTCAAGGTCAAGCCCTTTTATATTGGGTACTAAAGGGAATGAGCCTATTGCAAGTACCAGGTTTTTATAGGGGTGTTTTTCACCGTTTGAATCAATAACCTGGGCATTTTTAGTATCAATGCTCATGACAGGATTATTAAAATAGGCCGTAATGTGCTTTGAGTCAGGGAGGCTTGTTCCTTTATAGAGCGCTTCTTCAGAAATTTTCCCGGATAAAAATTTAGACAATTCTTCCCGTTTATAGGGTTTCTTACCTTCTCCGCCGAAAATTTTAATATAAACCGATGGATTTTCATGAAACAGCTCACGGACAAAACGAACACCTACAGGACCTGCACCAATGACGATAGTTGGCAGGTCTTTTTTTGAGGTTTTTTTGTTCATTTATACGTTCCTTTGACTGCTTTCAATGCTTATTTTTGTAGCAGTATACCCCAGTTATTAATAGCTTGGCTTGATTAGAATCTAATACACTATACTTAGTACAAAATACATAAGTATCCCGATAATGATGAGTTCAACCAGTGCTAATCCTCGCCAAAAACCTAGCGGGTTACGTTCCATCAATGGTTCCTTTGCGTTTCTATCGAGTAGCGCTTGATTAGGCTTTCTAAAATCGCTAACAAATTCTGATAATAAGCTGTAGCGTTTTTCGGGATTTGGATGAACCGCTTTTTGTAAACAGGCATCCATCCAGTCAGGCACCAGCGGGTTGTATTGCCGGGCGGAAGTATATTGAAATTTCTTTTTGGCTGCACGTTCTGGCGTAATCTCGCCGTAAGGCAGTTTTCCCGTTAACATTTCATAGGCAATCACACCCAGTGAATAAATATCAGAACGGTTGGTGCCGGATTCTCCCTTAAAATATTCGGGCGCAGAATAATTAGCCGTTCCTACGATTTGATTATGCTCTACGACAGATTTTATTTCGGCAAGCCCGGCGATTTTGGTTGAGCCAAAATCAATGATTTTCAAGGTATTGTCCTGATCCAGCAAAATATTGTCTGGCTTCAAATCCTGATGGATCATTTCCAGGCGATGCATGGAACGCAGGCCACGGGCGATTTGGTCAACCGTGCCACGAACCTGTGTTAAGGATGGTTTAGGGTTATCCGACATCCATTGTGTGAGTGATTGTCCCTGAACGTACTCAACAACGGTGTATAAAAATGTACGCTTGCGATCAATGCCACACACCTTGATCAAGTGCGGCGATGATAATCGCTTAGCCACCCACTCTTCATGTAAAAATAGGTCAATGTAGGAAGGGTCATCTTCAAAATTTACCGAGGGTGTTTTGATAACAACTTTGCGGGGTTTGCCTTTGATTTTCTCACTTAACGTATCTTCGGCAAGGTATACCTGGGAACGCGATGAAGCATTAAGCTCCCGCAAAATCTTGTAGCCATCAAGAATATTGCCTGCCTTTAAATCAGGCGGGAAAGGTAGCTGGGTGAGTTGTTCATAAAATTCTGTTTTATCCGGTTCAGGAATGGCATTAACCTGCACAAGCTGCGCGGTAATATTATCATCACTATTATTGGCTTGAGCAGCGTCTATGATTTTATCGGTGGCTTTTTGCGGATCACTTTCGGATTTGATGATTTCATACAGTTCTTTGTCGCTGACAAAATCATGCACGCCATCTGTCGTAAGAAGATATAAATCGCCAGCCTCAGTGGCAGTGGCACGGTAATCAATCTCCAAATGCGGATCAATGCCAATCGCACGGCTTAGATAATCCCGGTCATTCGAAATCCAGACGCGGTGATCGCGTGTCAACTGTACAAAATCAGAACCCCGCAAGCGGTAAATACGGCTGTCACCCACATGAAATAAATGTGCGGTTTGCGACTTTAATATCATTGCGCTAAAGGTTGTTACCATGCCTTTAGCGGTGCCGTACTTTTCCTGCCCCTGACTGTAAAGCCAGGTATTTAATGCGGTAAGTATTTGGGTTGCCGCTTGCTTAACCGTCCAGGATTCTGGCGTACCATAATAATCATCAATAAACTGACGGACACTCACCTGACTTGCTTCTTTGCCGCCATCACTGCCACTCATGCCATCGGCAATTGCTATGGTAATACCTTTACTTTCAAGTTGCACCGCATCGCCGGTTTTATCAGAAGGTGTATAAAAGCCAAGAAAATCCTCATTATCATCTTTGACTCCAGCGATGGATGATTGACCCAGGGTGATGGCGAGTGACGTAGACATCCCGTTACTTTACATCAATCATCTGTACGGTTCCATCAGGCATGGTTTCTGCAATCTGGCCTTTTGGTTCTTCCAAAAAAAGCAGTATGGAGAGAAATACCAGGCCCGATACTACCCCTATGAACAGGAAGAATTGGTCATAACTGATTAAAGAGTTCATGGTTAGAAACATCACTGCACCCACATTACCAAACGCCCCAGCCATGCCCGCGATTTGCCCTGTCATGCGACGCTGGATGAGTGGCACCATGGCATAAACCGCGCCTGATCCACCTTTTGAAAAGATGCCACCGATAATTGTCATGGCGACAACGCCCCAGACTGGCCAGCTTTTATCAACCATGCCAAGGATTAGAAAACTGGCTGTAATGCCGGCAAAGGCGATAATCAGGGTACGTTTTCGGCCGATTATATCGCTGATCCAGCCGCCACCTGGGCGTGCAAACAGGTTAATGAAAGGATAAACGCCCGCAAGTAATGCGGCGCTAACTTTGGAAATACCAAACCATTCCACATAAAACATTGCCAGCATGGAAAC
>CAZPEE010000042.1:0-6237 GCA_964585525.1 uncultured Cocleimonas sp. | reverse complement strand
GTTACCGCAGCACCTGCCGATCCAAAATTACCCCAGCCACCGTAAATACCCTGTGCAAGCCCGGTTTGTTTTGCTGGAAACCATTCACCAATCATGCGGATACCAACGACAAAACCTGCTCCGATAAAACCGGACAAGAAGCGCAACAATGCCAGCATTTCATAGCTATTCGCCCAGGCAAAAGCAATACTGATTAAACCTCCCAGTATTAATATGGCGCTAAACATGATGCGCGGGCCAAGCTTGTCAACCAGCATGCCCACAATAATGCGCGCCGGGATCGTCATCGCCACATTAAGAATCAATAATACCTTTGCTTGTTGATCCGTTAAGGAAAGTGCTTCCTTGATAAATGGCATCAACGGGCCAAGCCCAAGCCACACCACAAAAGTCATGAAAAAGGCGAACCAGGTAATATGCAATGTCCTGATATTCGCTTTGCCGAAGTTTAAAAGATTAAGTTTTTCGATTCCTGCCTGTGTAGACATGATGATGCTCCGTTACCATTAACTAATAGATTCTTACATCAAACAGTTAAGCAAGTAGCGTGCCAGATTTCTATAATCAAGCTTGATTCACGCTAAGACGATATTTCATGAAGGCAGTTGTTGTTTTTAAATTATTTAATTATATCAATAACTTGATGATAAGATTCTCGACTTTAAACAGGCCAAAATAACCTGTTTAATTAAAAGGTTAATCATCAGGCAAGATGAGAAACAAGCAAACAGGCTTGTCAGGTGAGGCTCTACAATGCCTTTATAATATTGATAATTTCATCGGTATCCCATTCCCTGCCGCCAACGGCACGATAAACAACACGACCCTGCTTATCTAAAATAAACGTAGTAGGCAGGCCACTCACAGGCCAGCGGTTGATGATATCTCCCGATTCATCCAGTAAAATCTGGAAGTCAATCTCCTGCTCGCCGGTAAAGGCAAAAACAGTGTCTTCATCTTCGCCAACATTCAATGCAAGCATTTGCACATTCTGTTTTTTTAGTTTTTTCCATGCGCGGTTCATGGAAGGAAGCTCGGCACGACAGGGCGGACACCAGGTTGCCCAGAAATTGATGATGACCACTTTGCCCTGGTAATCTGATAAGGCATGCATTTCGCCTTCATCGTCCGGTAACTCGAAGGATGGCGCTGGTGGCCTGCCAGGGATCGCTGTTAGCAAGCGGCTCCTGGTCAGTTTTGGCGTTGTTTCAGTTGCGGTTTTCGAGGTTTTAATTGCTGCTTTAGTGGGCTTATTGGCCTCTTTCAAGGCAATACTTGCCGTATCATCTGCCATGGCATTGGTCATCGTTAATACGGTTAATACGAATATTGCGAGTGCTAAACTTTTCATTCATTTTCCTTTGTATTGCTATCCTGAGCGCAGGATAAATCATCTACCCAGGCGCTTTTTTGGGTGTCGCCCAGCTTCCAGACAACTTCGACAGCGAATTTTGTGCCAGGTTGCAAATCAAAGCAAGTCATCCCCCAATTATAATCACCTTTTGGTTCAAAAGTTTGTTTTGTCGGAAAGGTTGCCCAGCGATAGGCAAGACGTGCCGAGTGCTTGATTTGCTTATTATTCTTCCATTCCTTGTCCCAGATGCTTTTGAGTTTTATGCCCCGGGTTTGCTTGTTTGTTTTGACTTGCCAAAGTGTTTGATCCATATGGATTGGATCGCCTTTTTGCAGGCTGTTTTTAACAATCGTTTGAAACATACAGCTTTTAGCAATCTTTTCAGCTGTAGCTTTTGGAAACCCGCGAGCCAGGTAAAAGGCGCGGATTTGCTCGGGAAACGCCTGTTTTAGGGTGAGTTCCAGGCCATTGTCATTGAGTGTCCATACGCTTAGGCCGCTTGCTTTATCAACTGTTTTGGTCGTATCAGCAGCAATAGATGAAGCAAACAGGCTGGATAAAAATATGAGGTGGATAAAGGTTTTCATAAAATCCTCAATATATTAGAATGCACTAATATTGCACGCTAATTCTATCTTGCACCAAAAAGAGGCGCTTTCATAGGCTAATCCTAGCAGAAATAGCAAAACATCAACTAGAAGATGAAAATTATTTTTGGCATACAAATTGCTTGTCCTTCTAATAATAGAAAACATCTTAACCAGGAAGTAAACATGAAACAAAAATTAGTCCTCATCGGTAATGGCATGGCGGGAATGCGCGCCATTGAAGAATTACTCAAGCTAGAACCGGAAAAATACGATATTACGGTATTTGGCGATGAGCCTTACGGAAACTATAACCGTATTATGCTTTCGCCCGTGTTAGCGAATGAAAAAACGCTCGAAGAAGTGATGCTCAATGATGATGCCTGGTACAAAGAAAATAATATTCGATTTGAGAAAGGTAAAAAAGTTACCGACATTAATCGTACAAAAAAAGAAGTTATTGCCGAAGATGGCACGGTTGCACCGTATGACAAATTATTAATTGCAACCGGCTCTACTTCTTTCATGTTGCCTTTGCCCGGCGCAGATAAATACGGCGTGATTGGTTTTCGCGATGTAAAAGATGTCGACACCATGATCGAAGCTGCCGAACATTATAAAAAAGCCGTCGTTATCGGTGGCGGTCTGCTGGGGCTGGAAGCCGCAAATGGATTAATGAAGCAAGGCATGGATGTAACCGTTGTCCATATCATGAGCACCCTGATGGAACGCCAGCTAGATGAGCCTGCTGCAAAAATGCTGCAAAAGTCGCTGGAAGAAAAGGGCATGAAGTTCCTGATGGATCATCAAAGCGAAGAAATCCTCGGTGATGAGCGCGTCACCGGACTTAAATTTACTGACGGCACAGAAGTCGATGCTGACCTGCTGGTCATGGCCGTTGGGATCAAACCTAATTTTGAGCTGGCACAATCAGCCGGACTGCATTGTGAGCGCGGTATCGTGGTAAGCGATACCATGCAAACCTTCGATCCGAGCATTTATTCGGTAGGTGAATGTGTGCAACATCGCGGTGTCACCTACGGGTTGGTCGCTCCCCTGTTTGAGCAGGCAAAAGTGGCTGCCAATCATCTTGCCGAATTAGGTTATGCGCGTTATGAAGGCACGGTGACATCAACCATGCTTAAAGTCACAGGTATTGATTTATTTTCTGCAGGTGACTTCCATGGTGATGAGGATACCGATGAATTGTTGTTCCACGATGTTGCCAACGGTATCTACAAAAAGATTGTGCTACGCGATAATGTCATCATAGGCGCCTGTCTTTATGGCGATACCATCGACGGCACCTGGTATTTCCAGATGATGAAAGATGGCACCGATATTTCTGATTTTAGAAACACTGTGCTCTTTGGCCAGGCGCATCTGGGTGATGCAGGCCACGGTGATGAAACCCGTGTCGCCAATATGCCGGATGATGCTGAAATCTGTGGTTGTAACGGTGTGTGTAAAGGTGAGATTGTTTCTGCCATTACCGATAAAAAATTATTTACACTGGATGATGTGCGCGCCCACACCAAAGCATCCGCTTCTTGTGGATCATGTACCGGGCTGGTTGAATCTTTGCTGGCTCATACGCTGGGTGGCGACTATTCAGAAGCTCCCAGCAAAAAGCCGATGTGTGGCTGTACCGAATTAACCCACGATGAAGTGCGCGATGGGATACGCAAGCATGGTTTGAAAAACCATGAGGAAGTACGTCGTACCCTTGCATGGAAAACCGAAGATGGCTGTGCAGTTTGTCGCCAGGCGACCAACTATTACCTGCTGTGTGAATACCCTGAATATAATGATCCCGAGTCCCGCTTTATTAATGAGCGGGCGCATGGCAATATCCAGAAAGATGGCTCATACTCAGTCGTGCCACGTATGTTTGGTGGTATGTGTACCCCGAAAGATTTACACGCAATTGCGGATGTCGCAGAAAAATTTAATGTGCCTGAAATGAAAGTCACCGGCGGTCAGCGTATTGACATGTTTGGCATCAAAAAAGAAGATTTGCCAGCCATGTGGAAGGATTTGAGCGAAGCCGGATTCGTATCTGGCCATGCTTATGGCAAGGCAATGCGTACCTGTAAAACCTGTGTGGGAGATACCTGGTGCCGTATGGGTACTCAGGACTCAACCGGGCTAGGTGTTAAACTGGAAGAACTCACCTGGGGTTCCTGGATGCCGCATAAATACAAGCTGGCAGTTTCTGGTTGTCCGCGCAACTGCGCCGAGGCAACCATCAAAGACTTCGGTGTAGTCTGTGTTGATTCAGGTTATGAAATTCATGTTGGCGGAAATGGCGGCATTAAAGTACGTGTTACCGACTTTTTAACCAAGGTGGATACCGAAGAAGAAGTGCTTGAATTTGCAGGTGCGTTTGCACAGTTTTACCGTGAAGATGCACACTATCTTGAGCGTACCGCGCCCTGGATCGAGCGTGTAGGGCTGGAGAAAATCAAGGAAGCCATACTGGAAGACCCTGAAAACAGAAAAGCATTGTTTGAACGCTTTAAAATCTCCCAGGAACCAGCACAAATTGACCCCTGGAAAAAACATGCCGAAGGTGAAGATGCACATCAGTTTGAAACCATAAAACTGAAAGCGTAAAGCGCAATAAATCAGGCGTACACATTTAAACAACCAGGGCGCAATAATTAGCTTCTTTCTGTTCGGTAATTTTTTGACAAATTACGTCCCTAACGAATTCCGGAAGAAGCTATTTATTGTGTCCTGGCTGCAACAACAAACAGATTAGAGAAATATTATGAGCGATTGGCTTGAAATAACATCATTAAATGACATCCCCGTTCTGGGTTCCCGTGTCGTAGAAACGGATACCGTCAACGTTGCTATTTTTAGGGGCAAAGACGATACAGTCTACGCCATTAAAGATGCCTGCCCACACAAAAACGGACCGCTATCACAAGGCATCATGCATGGTGATTCCGTGACCTGCCCATTACATAACTGGAAGATCAGTTTAAAATCAGGTGAGGCACTGGGCGCGGATGAAGGCTGTACCAATGTATACGATACCAAAGTTGAAAACGGCAAAGTATTTTTAAGGAACCCGGTTTAAAACATGTTATTCGGTCGTGGAAAAAAGAACCCCATTAAAATTGCTGACAAAAAAGTCAAAGAATGGAAGTATGCTACCTGTGGCTATTGCTCAACGGGCTGTGCCATTGAAGTTGGCTTGAACGAAGCAGGAAAACCCGTCTCCTCTCGTGGGGTGGGTGGTGCGGATGTTAACCGTGGCAAACTTTGCCTGAAAGGCATTTTTGAGCATGAGCTGTTTGATTCTGCCGGTCGTGGCGAAGAGCCTAAAATACGCGATAGTTATCTGGATGAATGGAAAACCACCGACTGGGATACGGCTCTGGATAAAACCTATTCGGAAATACGCCGGGTACAGGAAAAATATGGGCGTGATTCTGTGGCTGTCATTTCCACTGGTCAAATGCTCACCGAGGAATTTTACACATTAGGTAAGCTCACCCGTGGTTTGATCGGCACCAATAACTACGATGGTAATACGACGCTGTGTATGGCATCGGCTGTTTCCGGTTACAAGCGCTCTTTTGGCTCGGATGGCCCTCCAGGGTGTTATGAAGATTTTGAACATACGGATGTGCTGATCGCCTGGGGATCAAACCTGCCTGAGCAGCACCCGATTATTTACTGGCGCATGAAAGAAGCCCAGGAGAAAAAAGGTTTTCCGCTGATTGTGGTTGATCCGCGTGTCACCATGCTGGCGCAAAATGCAGACCGGCACTTAACCGTCACGCCTGGAACCGATGTGGTGCTGATGAATGCCATGATGTACGTGATTTTTGATGAGGGCCTGGAAGACAAGGACTACATTGAAAAGAACACCAACGGTGTGGAAGAGCTTAAAGCCGAAGTTGCCAAATATGACCCCAAGATAGCGCAAAAAATTTGTGGCATTGATGAGGATACTATCCGCATGGTTGCACGCCAGTTTGCCAAGGCAGATGCTGCCATGCAGATTTGGACCATGGGCATTAACCAAAGCACCCATGGCTCTGATGGTGTGGTCGGCATTAATAACCTGGCGCTGATTACCGGCAATATAGGTATTCCAGGCGGCACATCGCTATCCATTACCGGGCAATGTAATGCCATGGGTACACGGGAATGGTCGTCCTGCTCTGGCTTGCCGAATCACCGTTTACTGGAGAATCCACAAGACCGCGAAGATATAGGCAAATTCTGGAATGTTGACCCTGAATTTTTCCCTAAAAAACGTGGCATGTTCCAGACCGA
>CAZPEE010000041.1:8746-13214 GCA_964585525.1 uncultured Cocleimonas sp. | reverse complement strand
TAAATGAAAAAATGAAGCGTGCCTATGAGAATATGGTAGAAACAATAGAGACTCTTGTTGATAAAGAAGGCAAAACGCTTAAAGAAGCGGTTGAAATTGCGGAAGAAAAACTCAGTAATTGGCAAGAGTTGACTAAAGAGGAGTCACAAAAAATAATCACTGAGGTTAAAAGTGATTTAAAATCCATAGGTGAAACACTCAACGGCGCCAAAGAAGCGTATAAAGAGCAATTCAAGTTGGATGCTGCTTACCTGACGGAATCTATTTGGGAAAAACTGAGTAAAGCGGCCGATGTGGGTACCGAAGAATTTTTAGCGTTTACCGAAAACTTAAAAGAAACGGTTGATGAGCTTAGGTTGGAGGATCATGAAAGGGAACATAAAGATCATCTTCGCTGGTCTAGTGACCATGAGTTTTGGCTGGATGAAATTGAATTATGGAAAAAAGATCATCAGCGAGCTTTAGAAAAACTGCAAGCCATTGAAGAGCATATCAAAAAGCATACTGATTTATTGGAAGAACATGCACAGGCGATTCGTGCCCATGAGGAACTGGACCATCAACATGAAGAAGTCATTGCGGCAAATGAGCTTGATCCAACCAGTGAGGTTATTGAAGTGAAAGATGAAAAGGAAGCCAAAATACATAACCAGGAAAAGGAAGAACACGCCAAACATGCTGCACTTCATGATACTTTGAAAAAAGGCCATCGAAAAACAATGGCGTTGATCAATCACCTCTATGAACAAGTTGTTGAGGAATAAGCAATTACGTTTATATAAAGGACGAACAGGAAATGAGTAAAAATAACGAAATACTTTACTGTCAGCCAGCTAACACGGAAGAAGTGCATGAGCTGGATGCCAGTGAAGTGTTAAAAGACAATGAAATCTGCTGTCCGCCTTTTGAAGAGTGCTTATGGAGCTCTCATCCACGGGTTTTTTTAAAACTGGATGAGCGCGGGCAGGTGAAATGTCCCTATTGCAATACTTTGTATACATTAGGCAACAAAAATAAATGATATCAAAGACAATTTAACCGAGACCGCCATGATTACTGTTATAGTGTGTGTTTGTGTATCACAATGGCTTGTTTAGGGTTTAAAAATTGAGCAAACAAAAACGAGATATTAGCCTGCCTGGTGCGATATCCATTGGCATTGGGGGCATGGTTGGCGGTGGGATTTTTGCCGTACTTGGTGAGGCCGTATCTTTAGCCCATGGTGCTACTGCTGTAGCTTTTTTGTTTGCTGGTATCGTTGCGTTGTTAACGGCTTATTCTTATGCAAAATTATCGGTAACCTATCAAAACCGTGGTGGGACGGTGTTCTTTGTTGCCCAGGGATTTGGTAATAATTTTATATCAGGCTCGATTAATTTAATGCTTTGGTTGAGTTATCTGGTAACTATTTCTCTTTATGCCGTTGCTTTTGCTTCGTATGGGCAAACCTTTTTTACAACACAGGGTTCCACTTGGTTAAAACATGGCTTAATCAGTTTTGCAATTTTGCTCCCTGCGCTTATTAATTATGTCAGTGTGTCGTTTGTTGAAAAATCTGAGACGGTGTTTGTTTTTATAAAGCTAGCGATTTTGATATTGATTATTGTGACAGGGGCTCCCTATGTAGAAACCGCCCGGTTAAGCCCTGCTAACTGGGGAAATTCTTTTTCAATTATCGTTGCAGGCATGGTTATTTTTGTTGCCTATGAAGGCTTTGAATTAATTGCAAATTCTGCCGAAGAAATAACCAACCCACGCGTAAATTTGCCACGTGCTATTTATGCATCGGTCATCATTGTTATTCTTTTATATGCTGCAATTGCACTCATTACCGTGGGGACGGTTTCAGAAGATGTGTTGATGAAAGCCAAAGATTATGCGCTTGCCGTTGCAGCAAAACCTGCGCTGGGTCAAATCGGTTATACGCTTGTATCTATTGCTGCATTATTAGCAACATTTTCGGCTATTAACGCCACTATTTATGGCAATGCGCGTTTGGGCTTTATTCTTGCAAAAGATGGAGAGTTGCCCTCCTTGTTAGCGCTAGAAGAACGCAAAATACCCACTACCGGTATTATTGTGACGATGTTATTGAGCCTGGTGTTGGCAAATTCTATTAATCTAACGGAAATTGCCATTATTGGCAGTGCCAGCTTTTTACTGATTTTTTTCATCGTGAACATCGTTGCGTACAAATTAAATGATGCCATTGGCGCAAATAAATTTATCACTGCAATTGCTATTTTTGTTAGTGGATCAGCCCTTATGACCTTATTGCTACATACTTACTCTAAAAATCCTACGGCAATAGGCGTTTTCTTTGTTTTTATCCTGTCCTCGGTGTTGTTTGAACTCACTTATGGAAAGTTTATTAGAAAAACCTTATCTATTTGTAATGAAGACTGAATAAATGGATTTGGTTACACTGTTACTTATCCTGGTAGTCCTCGCGGTAACCTTGTTTGATTTTACCAATGGCTTCCATGATGCGGCGGACATGGTTGCAACCGCGATTGCCTCACGTGCCATGAAGCCATTAACGGCAATAGTGATTGTGAGTGTGTTTACCTTCCTTGGCCCATTTTTGGTGGGGCTTGCGGTAGCGGATACTGTGGGTAGCTTTGTCGAGATTAATACTGTCCCTGCATTAACGGGTGAAAGTGTGGTGATTGCAGCACTGTTTGCCGCGATTAGCTTCAACCTGATTACCTGGAAACTGGGGCTGCCTTCATCCTCATCCAATTCATTGGCAGGTGGCCTGGTCGGAGCCGGGCTTTATGCGGTGGGTAACAGCCATATTAATTGGGGTATCCTGGCGTTATCCGAAGGACATTTAGAAGGGGTGATGAAAGTGGTTGCCGGTTTGTTTGCATCTCCTTTCCTGGGTTTTTTGATCGGCTTTATTATCATGAAAGTGCTGTTTCATGTGTTTAAACATTTCAAATCACGGATTCGCCATTTTTTTGTTGTTTCTCAGTATTTTAGCGTCGCCTGGCTGGGTTTCTCGCACGGTGCCAATGATGCACAAAAAGGCATGGCAATTATTGGCATGATGCTTCTGGCGAGTGGGCACAATAGTACCTTTCAGGTGCCTGACTGGGCGATTCTATTGTGTGCTTCGGCGATAACGCTGGGTACATTGTTTGGTGGCTGGAGTATTATCAAAACACTGGGCTTTGGGCTTTACCGGGTACGCCTGATTCATTCTGTATCAAACCAGCTGGGCGCGGCTCTGGTTAACAGCCTGGCTACGGCAATTGGTGCGCCAACATCGACAACCCAGGTAGTAACCGCGACGCTGTTGGGCAATGGTGCAGCAGAAAAACCCGCGCATGTGCGCTGGCAAGTGGCCGGGCATATCATGAGTGGCTGGATGCTTAATGTACCCATATCAATAATGCTTGGTTGGGTTTATTGTTTGATTTTCAATCTGTTATTGCAGTCGTTAAACTGAGGAATCTAGGATCATGGGTATCATTCAAAAATATTTATTACCTAAAGAAATTGATTTCAACAATGCCTTAAAAAAGCAGGTCAATGCGAGTAAGCATAGCGTGCTTGACCTGTGTGAATATTGCCAGCATCGTGACCTGCAAGCACTCAAAGCAATTGTGGATGATGAGCATCAAAGCCGCAGTTTAAAGAGTAAAAATATGCACGAGTTGCTGGATGTTTTTATTACGCCCTACGATAAAGAATCGATTTACCGGATTATTACCCAGTTGGACTGGATAGCACTTAGCGTCAAACATCTGGTGATTGACTTGCTCGCCTATAAAATCACCTGTCCGGATTATTATTTGCCTATTTTTACAACCTTGAGCGAAATGGTTGAATCACTTGATAAGGCCTTTACCTACTTGCCAGAAAAAAAGCTGGGCAAAATTTTAAAACATATTGAAAGCATCCATGATAAGTATGATGAAACCAGCAAAGAATGCGCACTGGCTGCATTAAGGCACCTGGAAAATGATGAAGTAAAGGTCTATCTGGCGCACAAGGAAATCCTTAACCAGTTAAAAGAAGTCGCAAGGCGGATACATATGAGTGCCAATACGCTGGAAGATATGGCAATGAAAATAGTGTGATGTTGTTAGAAAAAGTTGTTAATTTATAATAATACGCTACGCTTATGGTTAGCATTTTGAAGAAATGCCTACTATTGCACCGCCCAAGAAAATCGAGGAAGGAAAATGAAAAATTTAATCTCACTGAGCCTTTTAATCGCTGGTTTTGCCATTTTTGGTATTGCCTGTCAGTCAGGGTCAAATGAAAGTTCAGATTCCAGAGGCAATCCTTTTCAAGAATATAAAGAATGTAAAGCCCCCCGACCCGAGGTTTGCACCCAACAGCATGAACCTGTTTGTGCCAAACGGGATACTGGTATCCGTTGTGTGACCACGCCTTGTCCTTCTGAGGAAAATGTGACGATTACCAATGCCTGTGTTGCCTGTTCTGACCCCAAGGT
>CAZPEE010000041.1:0-8646 GCA_964585525.1 uncultured Cocleimonas sp. | reverse complement strand
CGTCATTATCCGGTCTGGGTATTCAGCCAATATTTTAAAAACAATTTCAAAGTTGTTATCAGTCTTTATTGTTTCACTTAAGTCGATGTCACTTGACAGTGTGATAAGCCCTGCTTGAACATCCAGCGATTTGATGGAAACCACGTTGAAATCAAAATAGTCTCCGACCTGCTTAAACACGGCTTTAAAAAAAGATTCCTTTGCGGAAAAAATCAGTGTCGCCAGTTGGTTTCCGGATATACCGCTTATACCTGTCTCGAAAATTACTTGATCCGATGGGCTCAAAATCAGCTTGATGATTTTGTGTGTTTGCCGGTCATCAAAAATGGTCTGTATATCTAAACCTAGCCCGCCTGTTTTTTGCTGTTTGGCAATGGCAAAAGCAATATTTTTATCATGTGAAATACTGCCCGCAATGCCGTCTGGCCAGATCGGTTCACGGTGAGTACCTATGCCGATATACGTTTTATCCTGTTTTAGTTTGATCATATTTAAAGCATGTCTGGCAGCGATTCTTCCGGCCAGAAATTGTGCCTGTCGCTTTTCTACCCACTCATCCAGCTGTGAAGGTGGCTGAATATGGTAGTTAGAAAACAGTTCTTTTGAGTATTCACCGGGGTTGTATTGAATAGCCTGGACAGGCTGGCAACAATCGTCAAACTGCAATAATTGTTGTTTCTGTATAAAGGACATTGTTTTAAGGAAGGTTAAGTGGCAATCATTTGCAGTGCTTTTGTTGTCACATGGTCAACCAGTTGTTTGCGGTCTTCGCAAAGGGTTACGACGTGATCCATGTGTGGAAAAAATGTTGTCGATTCAGTGCCTTTCCAGTTTACATCGGGCAACATGTCATAAAATTGCCGGGCATAATTATAGTAGTATGTGCCGCCGGTGTAGATAAAGTGCAACTGTGTATCCCGGTCTATCAACTGTTGAAGCTCTTTGCTTGCCTGTTCCACTGTTTCGGGGTATTCACGTACATCGGAGCCCATCGCAAGTGATGCCGGAGCCAGTTTTGAACCTCCTGTGAGCGAGTTGAATTTATTTATCCATTTTTCTGGCCGTAGCATTTTTTTTGCCAGTAGCAAGGCGTGGCGGATTTTAAACTGTCGTGTTTTGTAGCCGAGTCCATCCAGCGTGATAACGCCTTTGACGCGCTCATCGTCCAATGCAGCCTGAATACTATCATCTGCGCCACTACATAAACCAAATAGTATGAAGTGCTTTATGCCGTGTTTTTCAGCGAGGTAATCCATCGCTTCGGAGGCTTCAGAGGCAGCGCGTTCAATAGATTTCCCCGCCGTCCCGACACCCAGGCTGTCGCCGATACCGGATATATCAAAACGCAGTGATGACACGCCCTGTTTTGCCAGTTGGCGTGCAATATCGACATACATCCTGTAAGGACCGACATTGTGTAACATGCCAGCCGTGATCAAAATCATCGCGGTGTCACTTGAATCTGGTTGTTCTGCAATGTGGCTAACGCCCAGCAGATGGTCATATTTGCCGAAAACGATTGCCTGTTCCATTAGACGTTTCCCCCGGTATGATCGTTTTCGTTCTTTAAAATTTGCAAAATCGTCTGGAAGGTTTCGGGCGAAGAAAATGCGCTAAAGGCATATTCAAAATTGTGCCAGTAAATTTCATCATTGTTGGGCAGGTGCTGCCAGTCCGGAAGTAGCTGATCACAACGGTTTTCATTTTGTAGATAATGAGCGCTGGTGATTAACAGCTTGTTTTTGACGCTGGATTTTGTTGTATTCAGCAGATCCACTGCGTTCAGGCTATCCCGTTTTTTGGCGCTGTAAGCATGCCCGAATAGCTGGTCAATGTCTGAACGGTGCCGTATCTGGCTAAAACTGGATAAGGCGCCAAGTTCTTTATCATGAAACTTTTCCAGCATATCGACATAGTTTGAACCCTGTATTACCGGGTCCCAGGCGATCATGTTTTCAATATTGTCGATGCCAGACTGTAAGGCAAAAGGCACGCCCAAACGTGTTGCAATAATGGACAATGTTTCACAGCCGCTTTGCTCAAGCAGGTAGTTTGCTGCATCCTGAATATCACTGGCACATTGTCCCGCTGTTACATCCGCACTATCGCCTGCGGAATTACCGGTGCCATAATAATCAAAGCGGAATAGATCAAAACCTGCCTGCGCCAACTGGATAGCGAGTTGCTGTAAATTACGGTAGGAGCGCGGGTATTCATGACCCAGTGGATGACACATCAAAACAGCATGGTTTTGTGGTTTTGATCTGTTAATGATAGGCGGCTGATACAAAATGCCATAAAGTTGTTGGCCCTGTTTATTTGTAAAAAAGGCTGGTTTTATGACAGGCAAACGATCCCGTAGCGCACGGCTATCATCCTCGTTAGCATTCTCTATGCTATCTGTGCTATCGCCATTGAGCATGCGTTGTATATGCGCTGACTGGCTGGCAATGGTTGGATTGGCGAAAAAATCACGCACCGGCAGTTCCAGGTTCAGGTCGGCAATAAGCCGTGAAACCACACCAACGGCAAGCAGTGAGCTGCCACCAAGCGCAAAGAAATCATCGTGGATACCCACCTCTGGAATGCGTAAAACTTCTTGCCACATGGTTGCCAGTTTTTGTTCCAGTTCGTTGCGTGGCGCGATGTAACTGGCAGAATGCGCTGCCTGGCTGGTGGAAGGTTGTGGTAGCGCCTTGCGGTCAATTTTGCCATTGGTGGTTTTTGGGAAATGGCTCAATAAAACAAAACGCGCCGGAACCATATAGGCAGGCAGGTTTTGCTTTAGAAAGCCACTGAGTTGCTCAAGCTGTATCTGATTATCGCCTTGTGCCACATAGGCAATCAGTGCTTTTTTACCATCAATTTCATCATAGCTGACCAGCGATTCAAGTACCTGCTGGTGCTGGTTGATCGCCACCTCGATTTCACCCGGTTCGATCCGGTAAGAACCCAGTTTGATCTGGTGGTCGATGCGCCCGGCAAATTCAATATCGCCGTTTTCACGCCAACGTGCCAGGTCGCCGGTTTTATACATGCGCTGGCTGCCATTATCGGTGTCAAGGTTTATGAAAACCTCGTCATTCAGTTCCGGCCGGTTAAGATAACCACGCGCCAACGCAGGCCCACCGATTAATAATTGACCCGTTTCGCCAACGCCCAGCGTGTTGTATTTATCATCAACAATCATTGCGGTGTAGCGTTTTAACGGCTTGCCAATGGGCATATTATCTTCGGCAAAATCTTCACCGGGAATAAATACCGAAGCACTGACGGTCGCTTCGGTTGGGCCATAAGCATTGCACCATAGAACCTCGATGCCTGTTTTCTGGCAAAGCGTTTTCCAGTGCTGGTAATGTTTGGTGGATACTTTTTCGCCTGTAACCACCATTAAACGCAAGGATGCAGGAATCGTGCCGTCAGAGGCGACCATCAAATCAACCCACTCATGCCAGTAGGCAGTAGCAATGTGTACAGCGGTTATCTGGTAGTCATTGATAATGGTGGATAATTCGTTGAGGCTTTCAGAGCGCTTTGAAGGGCGAATCACAACACTGCTTCCCGTCAGTAGCGGCGGAAATATTTCCTCAATCGCTATATCAAAATTGATGGTTGAAAACTGCAATGTTCGGTCACTTTCTACAACCTTGTAGGCATCAATATCGGCAAAACAATAGGTAGCCAGTGCGGCATGTTCAATTTGCACACCCTTGGGCTTGCCGGTGCTGCCAGAGGTATACATGATGTAGGCAAGGTTGCCAGGGTCAATGCTGATGGCTTTGTCAATAAACAAGGTATCGTCATCGACTGGTTGGTAGCAATTTAACCAGTTTAACCCCGGCCTGTTGATAAGTGGTTCTAGTTTTTGTTGATGATTGGGCTGTGTAATGATGGTACTAATATCAGCATCTTCAACCATATAGGCAATTCGGTCTGCCGGGTATTCCGGGTCGAGAGGCACAAAAGCCGCGCCCGCTTTTAAGATGCCGAGCATCGCAGCAATCGCTTCGGGCGATTTGTCGATGCAAATACCAATACACTGATCTTTTGATGGCTTATTACCAAGCTGCAAAAGAACGGCGTGTTTGAATTGATCGGATAACTGGTCCAGTTGCACATAGCTATATTCCTGGTCTTCAAAAACCAGTGCGGTATTAGCCGGTGTTTTCTCTAGCTGAAGGGCGAACAGGTACGGGAAGGCGATCAGGTTTTCTTCCTGATTAATCGCAGCGTTTGTTGATGCTTTAGCGTCTTTTGGTTTTGTAATTGGATCTGCTGCATTCATGTATGCACCCGATATAGCCCTTTTGATATTTTGTTATTCTGGTAGAAACTGCGCATTTCAGGATCACTCCTGATACACAGTTATAAGAAGTGCTTTTAGGCAAGTACTTTAGCTACCGCATTTTCCACAATATCCAGCCCTTTTTCCAGTATTGGCAGATCAATGGTCAATGCAGCCATCACTTTTAATACTTCATCGTCTGCGCCGGATGATTCCATTAACAAACCATTGGCAAAGGCTTGATTGATGATTTGTTTGGCAATGCTGCCTTTGCCAACATCCAGCCCCCAAACCATACCAATGCCACGCATTTGCAGATTATGTTGCGGATATTTTTCTACCAGTCTTTTAAGGCGGCTTTGTATCATCAGGCTGCGGATGGTGATTTTTTCTTCAAAATCATCTTGCCAGTGTTCAAGTACGGCTTTACCAGCAACGAATGCCAGGTTGTTACCACGGAATGTGCCGGTATGTTCACCAGGGTTCCACAGGTCGGATTCGGGTTTTATCAAATTGATCGAAAAGGGAAGACCGCCGCCGAGTGATTTTGAGAGACAAACAATATCCGGGCTAATACCAGAATGTTCAAAACTAAAGAATTTCCCGGTGCGGCCGTTACCCATTTGAATATCATCGACAATCAGTAGAATATCGTGTTTTTTACAAATTGCTTCAATATTTTGTAACCAGCTTTTTCGGGCAACATTAATGCCGCCTTCGCCTTGTACGGTTTCGAGTATAATCGCAGCCGGAATCGGGATACCACTGCTTTGGTCATTAAGCACTTTGCCGAGGTACTCGCTGGTATCAATATTTTCACCCATGTATCCATCAAAAGGCAGGTGCGATACATTGCTGCGCGAACCATAATGGTCATCGTGGTAATAGTCGTTGCCGGTTAAGGCCAAAGCACCGAGTGTATGCCCATGATAGGCATGGCTAAATGCGATAACGTGTGAGCGTTGTTTTGTTTTTCGCGCCAGTTTAATGGCGGCTTCAACAGCATTTGTCCCGGTAGGCCCTGTGAATTGTATTTTGTAATCCAGCTTGCGTGGTTTTAGTATAATCTGTTCAAAAGCACGCAAGAATGCTACTTTGGCTTTGGTTGCGGTATCCAGTGAATGCTGTATGCCATCACCCTGTATGTAATCAATCAGTGCCTGTTTGGCTTTAGGATTATTGTGTCCGTAGTTCAATGTGCCTGCACCACAAAAGAAATCAATATAATCTTTGCCGTCAGTGTCGGTCAGAATGGAGCCACTTGCTGTGTTAAAAACGGTAGGGAACAAACGTACATAACCCCTTACTTCTGATTCAAGCCGTGCAATATCCTGCTGGGCCTGGTCTGATTTATTATTGTCTGGTTTAGGCGTAGGGCTTACGGCTGTTAGCGTTGAAACCTGATTATTATCTTCAGCTTGTGTAGAAGCACTATTATCCCAGTTGTGTGTCGTTATATTTTCGTTTAACAAGGCAGTCACCTAACTATTTAATCTTTTTAAATTATTTTTAATTTATCAATTGTAATATGAGCTGGATACAATTGGCGAATGAAGTCGGATAACTGGCAATATCAATAGGATAAGTGATATATGGTAACGTTTAACGGATTTTGTGATAAGCGCCTTGTAATAAGCCATGCATTTTCCAATTATCGTATAAAGAGAAAACCTCTTCGCCCGCTAACAATGCCAGTGCGTCATCGACACAACTTTTTCCATATAGTTTTAGTAGTGAAGCAATATAGCCAGATCGCTCCTTTTGTAGTGATTCAAGCTGTAGCAGGGAATCTATACAGCGGTATACATTTAAGCGCTGCGGATTAATTTGTTTAAAATGCAGTAACCACTGGCAACCTTCCAGCGCCCGTTCCTTATCATTCACGCGTAAAGCCAGCAAGGTGAGTAGCTCTGCGATACGAAGCTCTGCCCAAATCGTATCTTTATCCGCAGGCATACCGATTAAAGCCGCTACGGGTTGTTGGTCATCCAGGTTGAGTGCTTCTAGTTTTTCCAGTAGTTCCTGGCATTCCAGTAATGATTTATCCTTTTTTAAAATCGCACTCCGTAGTGAAATTCCGGCATTGTTATTTTCCCAGATAAGGTCATCCACAGGATAGATTTCGGAGACCCCAGGCACCAGTATGCGGCAAGCGTAAACGCCCAGGTGGTCATAATCTGCGATATAAATATCATTACCATCCTGATGGATGCGCTGGCAAAGCCAGTTAAATTGTTCTTCGGTGCTGGTTAATGTTGCGCTAATGGTTTGTTGCCAGTCAACAAAGTCATAATCGGGTTTGTCGTGTAAAAAATTCCAGTGGATAATGCCGCTGGAATCAATAAAGTGTGTTTCCAGGTTTTGCGGGCTGGCAATTTCATCCTGGTCAAAACCGGCTTCGGCAAAACCATCCAGCGCATCCAGCCCTCGCCCTTGCAGTAATTCGGTCAGGGCGCGTTCCAGTGCAACTTCAAAATCCGGGTGAGCACCAAAACTGGCATAACAGCCCTTGTTTTCAGGGTTGAGCAAGGTTACACAAATAACCGGGTATTCGCCGCCAAGCGATGCGTCTTTAATCAAGAGTGGATAACCCGCAGATTGCAATTCATCAATGCCTGCGACGATGCCTGGATAACGTGCCAGTACCGAATCAGGAATATCTGGCAGACAATTGCCATCCGCAATAATCTTAAACTTTATGCTGCGCTCAAAAATTTCAGATAATGCCTGTACACGTGCCTCGGGTGCAGTATTACCCGCCGACATGCCGTTACTGACATACAGGTTACCAATAATATTAACCGGGAAATAAACCGTTTCCTGGGTGCGCTGGCAAACATAGGGCAATGCGCAGATGCCTTTTTCCGTATGGCTGGAATTAATATCAATCAGTGCACTTGCCTGTAGTTCTTCATCAGGATCATAAAAAGACTGTAGCTCCTCATTCAGCAAGCCCTCTGGCCAGACTCCATCGGCATTTGGCTTAAACCATTTTTCATCTTTATAATGTACAAAGTTGCTATTTTTTATTTCATCCCCAAGATAATAATCCGCCCAGAAATAATGGGTGGAGAGCCGTTCAAAGAACTCGCCCAGGGCACTTGCCAGTGCCGCTTTTTTGGAAGCGCCTTTGCCATTGGTGAACAGCAAGGGGCAATCTTTATCACGGATATGGACTGACCAAACATTCGCCACCGGATTGAGCCAGGATTGCTCTATAATATGCAAATCCAGTGCCTCAAGCTTTTGCTGCATGCTAGTGATGGAATCTTCAAGTGCAGCATCTTTTCCTGGGATGTAGGTTTGTTTATGCATTATGGTTTGTATCCGTACATTGAGTGCCAACTGTTACATTTTGTTACACAATTGATCTGTTTTTAAACGATGAACGTAAGTTAGAATAGCAGTTCTGGAAGAAATTATCCGTACCAGTAAATGAGGAAGCAGCTAGCCCGAAAATTTCATGAATACCAGCGTTATTAATCATTCAGTCAAGCAACAACCCGTTTTAAAACAGGGTAAATTACCGCTGTGGCTGATTGTTCTGTTGGTGGTTGCCTTGATTGTCTTGATCAGTTCGGTGGGTTCATATTATTACCAGCAAAAAGAAATAAATAGTGAAATAAAAGGGCAACAGGCTGAGTTAATACAACAAAAACAAAGGCTACTGGGTCAATCAGACATTATCAATACTAACTGGTTGCGCACTTTAAATGCGCAAATTAAAAATGTCCAGGGTAGTGTCGTCTGGAGTACTAACAAGCAGTTTGGTATAGCCTCGTTTAAGAATTTACCCAAAACAAAAGATAACCAGCAATACCGTTTATGGATTTATGATTTATCCAGAAAGGCTGACAAACGTATTTCTGCCGCGCACTTTAGGAAAGAATCTAACGGCAGTTCCAACTTTTTGGTCAAGATGAAGCCACAGACCAAGGTGAAGTTCCCTTTTAAATTTGAATTAGTTCTGGAACAGTCAACCAAGCCAGCCATCAAGAAAAAAATGAAAGAATTTCCATTGCTTCTGGCTCAGCCTTAACACGGATGTTTTCTAATAATAACCGCATTCATGGTATATTCGGCTAACCGCCCTCCCCCCTACCAATTTTTATCCTGATAATTTACAGTATAATTCACAGTGTTTATCATTATTTGCTAATATAGGAAGTCATTAACCCGGATATTTCATGAAGGCGGCTTTAGTTTATTTAATAAGTCCGTGTATTTAACCTGAATGGTTTTCTGAAAAATCTGGCTTCGAATCTTGGATAAAATCGCTCAAACCCTAGCCCTGCTAGGGTGTTCACGATATTTGTCCAACCTTCTTTGCCAGGTTTCCCAGAAACTCCATTCCCTTCATG
>CAZPEE010000040.1:0-13267 GCA_964585525.1 uncultured Cocleimonas sp. | reverse complement strand
TAGTCAAATTAGGTTTTCCATCACTGGCGCGTGGTTCGTGCATCGCTTCACCGGAAATGTTTTCAGCGCCTTCAAAACCTACATCGCGCATATTCCTGGCGGGCAAGCCGCCAACGCTGTTAATGACATTCATCAACACCTGGGTGCCATAAGTCGGTAGCCCTTCCCCGGTTACTGCGTTTTCAGCCAGCACTTCCTTACCATCTGCTACCGCTGCAAAGAAGGCATCGGGGTTATCCAGTGAGTCAACACCCTGAGTACCATACACAGCAACCGCCTTGAGGTTTTTAGATGCCATGACCGTGCCCACACCCGAGCGGCCAGCGGCACGGTGCAAATCATTAATCACACCGGCAAATAAACAACCGTTTTCGGCTGTGCGGCCAATAACCGCAATTTTCAATTCCGGGTTTTGATGCATCTTATGTAACATTTCATCCGCTTCCCAGGCAGATTTTCCCCAAAGGTCATCCGCCGGACGAAGCTCAACCAAATCATTTTCGATATACAAATAAACCGGTTTAGGTGATTTTCCTTCAAAAATAATCATATCCCAGCCGGCATTTTTAAATTCATTGCCGATGAAACCACCCGAATTGGAACAGGCAATCGCGCCGGTCAATGGTCCTTTGGTGATGACTGAATAACGTCCCCCGGTAGAGGCCATGGTGCCAGTCAATGGGCCGGTTGCCATAATCATTTTATTTTCAGGGCTAAGCGGATCGACTTTAGGGTCGGTTTCCTCCACCAGGTATTTGGTCGCCAAACCACGTTGGCCCAGATAATCGTTCGCCCATTCCATATTAAGTGGTTCTGGCGTACAGGTTCCTTCCGTGAGGTTTACGCGCAATATTTTTCGTGTCCAGGACATAGCTAATCCTCCTTATTAAACGGTTGCTTCAACGCCAGTTAAACTTTTTTCGGCGTAGGCTTTCATTTTGTCATAGCCTGTCAGATTGGCATCAATGAAGGTGATCGCTTCGGTTGGGCAAGCCTTGGCACATTCCGGGTCACCACCACATAGGTCACACTTGGCAACCTTGCCAATTTCGGCGACATAATTTACCGTGCCAAATGGACAGGAAATCGTACACACCTTGCAGCCCACACATTTATCGTCAATGACAATTTTGGCAGCTGTAGAAATATCCACAATAATCGCGTCAACCGGGCAGGCACGTTGGCACCATGCCTCATCACACTGGGTACAGGTATAAGGGGCAAAACGACCTTCTTCATGAAACGTAAATACTTTGATTAATGAGCGTGACGGGTTAAATTCGCCCAGCTTCTCATAGGAACAAGCCATCTCGCATTGTAAACAACCCGTGCATTTAGCCGGGTCAAGGTGTAATGATTTTTGCATCTAAAGACTCCTTTTGCTGGTGTGGTTCTTAGCGTATTTTTTTATTTATGATGATGCGAGTATAGGATATTCCACAGAAATAAACAGGTAATTAATAAGATGGGAAGATAAAAAATTGTGAGGCTATTGCCAAGCCGACCCGTATCATCTATAACAGGGCGTATTTCGGACTATGCTCAAGAGAGTTCTTTTAATGAAAAAACCAAACAACACAATATTGTCATCCCTGTTTTCCGTTTTTCTGCTTAGCATCTTATTAATCACACAGCCTCATTCTGCAATTGCCAGGGAATTTGTGCAATCCCACGTCGTTAAACTTGCGACCACCACCAGTACGGAGAACTCAGGGTTACTCAACGCCCTGTTGCCGGAATTTGAAAAAGATACCGGCTACAAAGTACATACCATTGCAGTTGGCACAGGTAAAGCCTTGCGTATGGGCCGTGATGGTGATGTCGATGTGCTACTGGTTCACGCAAAAGATGCTGAACAGGCATTTATGGCAAGGGGTGATGGTGAAAAACGTTTCAACGTGATGTATAACGATTTTGTAATTGTCGGGCCAAAAGCCGACCCTGCCAATATTTCGCTGGCTAAAACTGCAGCAGATGCACTACACAATATTGCTACTGGCAAGCATCTTTTTATCTCTCGAGGCGATGACTCCGGAACCAATAAAAAAGAATTGGGTTTATGGAAAACTGCCGGGATCAACCCACGCATGCATAACGCAAGCTGGTATCGCGAAGCAGGCCAGGGCATGGGGAAAGTTTTGCAGATGGCTGGAGAGCTGGATGCTTATACATTGACAGATCGCGGCACCTGGTTAGCTTTCAAAAAACAGTCACCCTTGAAAATTGTCTTTGAAGGCGACCCTGTGTTATTCAACCCCTATGGTATTATTGCGGTCAGCTCAAAAAAATACCCTGATATTAATATAAAAGGTGCGAAAGCACTCATGGAATGGATTACATCAAAGAAAGGCCAGTATTTAATTGGCAGTTTTAAAGTCGCAGGCAAGGTTTTATTTACACCTGATGCGGCTACGACAGCCAAAGTGAATATCAAAACACCATAAATCTAGTTTCTGATTATCATGGAATCTCTTGGTTCAACAATCCTGCAAGCAATCCAGCTGTTACTGAGTGGCGATGCTGAGTTATGGAATATTATTGGTATCTCTTTCCGTATTTCCACGACGGCTATCGTCATCGCCAGCATACCCGCTATACTGATTGGTTTTGTTTTGGCTTATTATGATTTTGCAGGCCGGCGTTTGTTAATCTCATTGTTTAACACATTGCTGGCTGTCCCCGCTGTGGTTGTGGGTTTAACCCTGTATATCGTATTATCCAGGCAGGGGCCGCTGGGCGAATGGAAATTATTGTTTAGCCAGACAGCCATGATAATGGGGCAAATTGCCCTGAGTTTCCCCATACTAGTCGCCATGAGCCACAGTGCCTTCCAATCGGTTGAGCATCGCGCATGGGATACAGCAAGGACACTGGGCAGCAGTCCATTACAGGCATTTTTCATCATTATGCGGGAGGTACGCTTTGGTCTGTTTAGTGCGCTATTGGCCGGATACGGGCGCATTATTGCCGAAGTTGGCGCCTCCATGATGCTGGGTGGAAACATCCTGCATGTAACACGCAATATTCCCACGGCGATTGCCATGGAAACCAGTAAAGGTGAATATGCGCAGGGTATTGCGCTGGGCATTATTTTAGTTTCACTGGCATTTATATTGACCATCAGCTTGCAATATATCCAGGGAAAAGGGAAATTTGCGCATGGCTAACAAACCACTTGCCCATATTCAGTTTAGCCACATTCACCAAAGCTATAGCAAAAACCCTGTTGCAACGGGATTGCGCTTATTCAACAAACAAAAACCCACTCATTTCATACTGAATAATACCGGAATTGAACTTAAAGGCGGTGAATGTATCTTGCTTACCGGCAAGAATGGCTCTGGAAAATCAACACTTTTGCGTATCCTGGCTGGCTTGCTTAAACCCGACTCCGCTATTGTCGATACGGGATTTGCATCCTTGTCCTGGAAAAAAGCACGCAAACTGTTGCGTGAACAACTGATGTACCTTTATCAGGAACCTTATATGTTTGATGGCACGGTACGCAAAAACCTTGCCTATGCCATTGAAGGGACTGACAAATCCCAGCAAATCAATAGCGCCTTGCAATGGGCTGATCTTAAACACCGTGAAAAGGTAGAAGCTAAATGTTTATCCGGCGGTGAAAAACAACGTTTGGCTTTAGCCCAGGCGTGGTTAAAACAACCCCGCTTCCTGTTGCTTGATGAGCCCATGGCGAATATGGACAAACACGCTAAACGCAGAACCGCAAAACTATTGGCAGAATTTAAACAGGCAGGCACGGCATTGTTAATTGCCACCCATGACCTGGATGACTTACTGCCTATTATGGACAAACGCTTAATCCTGGTAGATGGCGTAATACTTGATGCGCGAAAAGAAAATACCCGGAGCGATATGACAGCGGATAATGTTACCCCCTTTCCTAAAAAGCTAAATAGATAATGATTCAAGCTGATAACATTACCGCAGTTATACTCGCAGGTGGTAAAGGCCGCCGTTTGGGTGGGCAGGATAAAGGGCTTGTTGAGTATCATGGCAAACCCTTGATTGAACAGGTATTGGCACGGATCAAACCGCAGCTCAATACCCTGGTCATCAACGCCAACCGAAACCAGGATATTTACGAACATTATGGCTTTCCGGTAATCAGTGATGTCATGACCGGTTTTCAAGGGCCCCTGGCAGGTTTTGCAAGCGCCATGGAATATGTCAAAACCGATTATATCCTTACCCTTCCCTGTGACGGCCCATTGTTACCGCTCGACCTGGTTGGGCGCATGCTCAAAAAAATCAGCCACTACCCTACCCAGGCACATAGTCTTGCTGTTGCCCATGACGGGGAACGCATTCAACCCATGTACGCACTTATCCCTGTGTCATTACGGCAAAGCCTTGAAAAATTCCTTGCAAAAGGTGAGCGTAAAATTGACCTGTGGTATGCCGGGAATGAAACAATACTGGTAGACTTTTCAGACAATAAAGCGGCTTTTTTAAACATTAATAGCCAAAGTCAATTAACCTGAAATCAGGACACCCATTAAATGAAAAATACACCGTCAACAAACTGCTCTGATGATTTTGAACCCGGTGCACTGAGTGTCGAAGATGCGCAAAAAATCATTATTGACACAATAACCCCACTAGAAAGCAGGCAAAAAACCGCACTGCGGGACTGCCTGGGGCGTTATCTAGCCGAAGATATTGTCTCACCGATTAATGTCCCCGCGCATACGAATTCTGCCATGGATGGTTATGCACTGGCCGGGGCAGACTTGCCCACAGATACCGATAATCAATATCAGGTTGTTGATACGTCCTATGCGGGCTCACCCTCGACAAAATCCTATCAGGAAGGTTTGGTGATCCGCATTATGACCGGTGGTGTCATGCCAGCGGGCACGGATACTGTGATCATGCAGGAGCAGGTTGAACAGATCGGTGGCAATACCATTCGTATCCAACGTATTGGCAAACATAAAACAGGGCAAAACGTGCGCCATCCCGGTGAAGACATCGCACAAGGCAGCACCGTGCTAGCAAAAGGCAGGCAAGTCACGCCGGCTGACCTGGGCATTATTGCATCCTTTGGTTTAAGCGAATTAAGTGTCTTTCGTCGTCCGCGGGTTGCTTTTTTTTCAACGGGTGATGAATTACGTTCCATTGGTGAAACACTCAAAGAAGGCGAAATTTATGACAGTAATCGATATACCCTTTTTGGTATGCTTAAAAAACTGGATGTTGAAATACTGGATATGGGTGTGATTGAGGATAGCAAAGCGTCTATCCGCAACGCCTTTATTGAGGCGACAGAGATGGCTGATTTTGTGATTAGCTCGGGTGGTGTGTCAGTCGGTGAAGCAGACTTTATCAAACCCACGCTAAAAGCACTTGGCGACACGCATTTCTGGAAAATCCGCATGAAGCCCGGTCGACCGCTGACATTTGGTTCGTTATTCACAACAGCCAATAATCAATCCTCAAAGCCCGCTTACTTTTTTGGTTTGCCGGGTAATCCGGTCGCTGTCATGGTGACTTTTTTGCAATTTGTGCAACCTGCCATTGCTTACTTTAGCTGTGGTGAAACGCACACGCCATTGAAGCTGCAAGCCCGTTGCACAACTAAATTATACAAGCGCCCGGGGCGTAGTGAATTTCAGCGTGGTATTCTTGAACAAGGCAGCAACGGCGAGCTGACCGTTAAACGTACCGGAAAACAAGGCTCAGGTATCCTCACCTCAATGAGCCTTGCCAACTGCTTTATTCTGCTGGATGAACAATCAGAGGGTTGTGAAGCCGGTGATCAAGTCGCTGTACTGCCGTTTGACTGTGATTAGCTGATCAACTAATCAACTAATCAACAAAGGACGCCACCAGTCTTCATTATCCAGATACCAGTCAATGGTTTTCTGGATACCGGTTTCAAAGGTTTCATCCGGCTCGTAGCCAAGCTCTTTTCTAAACTTGCTGGCATCAATCGCATAACGCCAGTCATGCCCTGCCCGGTCTTCCACAAAGGTAATCAAATCAGCAGATTTCTTGCCGTTGGCCGGTGCGGCATCAGGATATTGTTTGGCAAGCTCAGGGTTTTCGGCGAAACGTTTATCCATGGATTCACACAACAGGTTGATAATATCCATATTGTTCCATTCGTTGTTGCCGCCGATATTGTAGATTTCGCCAACTTTATCGCTGTTTAAAATCAAATCGATGCCTTTTGCATGGTCATCGACATATAACCAGTCGCGCACGTTTTTGCCTGTGCCATAAACCGGCAACGGCTTGTTGCGTAAAATATTGGTTAAAAACAGCGGAATCAGTTTTTCCGGGTACTGGTAAGGCCCGTAATTGTTGGAACAGTTGGTGGTGCTAACATTCAAACCAAACGTGTGGTGATAGGCACGCACGATATGGTCAGAGGATGCCTTGCTGGCTGAATACGGCGAGTTGGGCGCATACACATGGTCTTCGGTGAAGCCGGGCGAGTCATCATCCAGTTCGCCATACACCTCATCGGTTGAAACATGGTGGAAGCGGTGGTTGGGCTTGGCAGTTTGTTTGTTTTCTATCCAGATTTTGCGTGCTGCCTTGAGTAGATTATGCGTACCAATAATATTGGTTTCGAGGAAAATATCCGGGCCGGAGATAGAACGGTCTACGTGGCTTTCTGCGGCAAAGTTGACGATGGTATCAAGCTCTTCTTCGATTAGAAGTTTTTCAACCAATGCCTGGTCAGCGATACTGCCTGCTACAAATTTAAAATTTGGCTTGTCTTTCAATCCATCAAGGCTGGGTTCATTACCCGCATAGGTTAGCGCATCCAGCACTACCATGTGGTCTTGCGGGTGGTTCCGCATCCAGTAATAGACAAAATTGGCACCGATAAAACCGGCACCGCCTGTAACCAATAATCTATGCATAATACTTTACTCTGTTGTTACTTTGAAGCAACGCAGGGGACGCAGAGTTTCACAGAGTCCGCAGAGAAAACAAACACTCTCTGCGGCACTCTGTGCGAATCTTTTCTCTGCCGTTATCTGCGTCACATTATGTTTTCAGTTCGCTCATCATCTGCCGTAGCGCCACCCGCCAATGTTCACTTTGCATGCCTAACGCTTTCCAGGTACTCGTCTTATCCATGACGCTGTAGCATGGCCTGCTGGCAGGTGTCGGGTAGTCCGCGGTGGTTATTGGCTTAATCCTGACAGTGTTATCCAGAAGCCCCAGTGCCACGCCCTCTTCCATGATCGCATAGGCAAAATCATACCAGCTTGCCACACCCGCGTCTGACCAGTGGTGCATGCCAGTAATGTTCTTTTCAACAGCTTTCCAGATCGCATTTGCCAGCGAATTTGCCCAGGTCGGTGTGCCAATTTGATCGGCAATAATGCCCAGCTCATCCCGCTCTGTCATAAGCTTGAGCATGGTTTTTACAAAGTTGTTACCGTGTGCCGAATAAAGCCAGGAAGTACGGATGATAAACGCATCATCACCGAGTATCTTTTGTACCAGTACATCACCATCGCGTTTTGTCAGGCCGTAGATGCCTTCTGGTTCTGCCGGCGCATCAATGGCATAAGGTGTATGGCCTTTGCCATCAAACACAAAATCCGTAGAGACCTGCATCATGCGGATAGTATTGTCCTTGCAGACCTGCGCCAGATTGGCGGCGCCGGTGGTGTTGATCGCTGCCGCGAGTGCTTTTTCCTGTTCGGCTTTATCAACGGCGGTATAGGCGGCTGAATTGATAATAATATCGGGTTTTAGATTGGCGACAAAAGCATTTACCGACGCTGCATCGGTGATATCCAGGTCATCCTTGTCACTTGAGATACAGTCGTAGCCCGAGGGCACGGTACGTTGTAATTCATAGCCTAGCTGGCCATCTGCGCCTGTTATGAGTACTTTTTTCATGCGTTTCATGCGAATGTTTGCGCATGGGCAAAATCAGGCGCGTCAGCATCTTTATCGGATAAGACGGGTGTTTTGCCATCAACTAGCTGCCAGTCAATCCCTAAATCAGCATCATTCCAGAGCACACTGCATTCATGCTCTGGTGCATAATAATCGGTACATTTATAAACAAATTCGGCGGATTCACTGATCACATAAAAACCATGCGCGAAACCCGGTGGAACCCATAGCATACGCTTGTTTTCGGCTGATAGTTCATAGCCTACCCATTGTCCAAAAGTGGGGGAACTTTTTCGCATATCGACTGCCACATCAAAGACGCTGCCTTGTACAACCCGCACCAGTTTCCCCTGTGGTTGCTTGATCTGGTAATGCAGGCCACGCAGAATACCCTGCGAAGATTTGCTATGGTTATCCTGCACAAAGTCAACATCAATACCATTTTCAGCAAAGGTCTGGCGCTGCCAGGTTTCCATAAAGAAGCCACGGTGATCGCCAAAAACGGCTGGCTCAACAAGGACAACATCGGTTATTTTACTAGGCGTAAATTTCATGGGCGTTTTATACTTGAATCTCCATGAAATGCAAGCATATTACAACGAGGACGACAACAAACAGGATGAAATACTTTTCAATGAATAAACCACTTAAGCTGCTTGGCCAGGGTATGTTTGTCTTAAGCATCATAGGGCTATTTGCCTTTTTTACGAATAGCCTTTCGCCCGGGCAACAGGCATTGGCTAAAAATACCCCGCAAACCAGGCTGACAGGCGAAGAAGCCAACACCATTAATATTTTTAAGAGCAATAACCCCTCAGTTGTCTATATTTCCACAGTGAAACGTGTGATCAACCGTTTTACCTTTGATGTTAGCGAAATACCAAGCGGCACGGGTACGGGCTTTGTCTGGGATAAGCAGGGTCATATTGTCACCAACTACCATGTGGTCAAGGGTCATCGTACAGCCAGGGTAAAATTGAATGACCAGAAGTCCTACCTCGCAGATGTTATTGGAACCAGTCCACGGCATGATGTAGCTGTCCTCAGAATTCGTGACAAGGTTAACATGCCAAGACCCATCAGAATTGGCCATAGTAAAAACCTGCAAGTGGGTCAAAAAGTGTTTGCGATTGGCAATCCATTTGGCCTTGACCATACCTTAACCACTGGCATTATTTCGGCTCTGGGGCGTAGCCTGGATAATTCTGCGATTAAAATGGACGACCTGATACAAACCGATGCCGCCATCAACCCCGGAAATTCTGGTGGCCCGCTGCTAGACAGCCAGGGACGCTTAATAGGAATTAACGTCGCTATTTACAGTCCCTCGGGTGCATCCGCAGGTATTGGCTTTGCCATACCGGTCAATGCCGTTAACCGGGTTGTGCCTGACCTGATTAAACATGGCCACTACGTGCGCCCTGTATTGGGCATCCACGCGGTTGATTCAATCAGTAAAACCATCGTTGACAGGCTTGGTGTAAAGGGTTTGCTGGTACTTAAAGTCTACCCTGGTTCTCCTGCGGAAAAGGCCGGTTTTAAAGCATCAGAACTGGTCGGTGGCGACCTGGTCCTGGGTGATATTATTCAAGCAGTGGACGGCAAAAAAATTCATGACCTGGATGATTTACTGGACGTTCTGGAGAGCCATAGTAAAAATGACAAGGTGGTTGTTGATGTTCTTAGAAATGCCACAAAAAAAGTCACCCTGCCGGTTAAGCTATTTTTACAAGAATAAGCATTGCTTTTGCTTATAATTCACGTATAAACGCAACTTTATCCTAATCGTTTTATAAGTGAATTATGAGTCAGTCAAAACAGCAACAGCTCGAAACCTTACTTAAATCCCGAATCCTCATTTTAGATGGTGCCATGGGCACCATGATCCAGCGCCGCAAGCTGCAGGAAGCCGATTACCGTGGGGAGCGTTTTGCCGATTACCATCTGGATATCAAGGGCAATAATGATCTGCTGGCGATTACACAGCCGCAGATTATTCGTGAAATACACGAAGAATATCTTGAAGCTGGCGCAGACATACTCGAAACCAACACCTTCAACGCCACCAAAGTCAGCATGGCTGACTATGAAATGGAAGACCTTGCCTTTGAACTGAATGTCGCTGGTGCAAAGCTTGCGCGTGAGGCTGCGGATAAATATTCAACACCGGACAAGCCCCGTTTCGTCGCGGGTGTGCTTGGCCCAACCTCCAAAACCTGTTCGATGTCGCCGGATGTGAATGACCCCGGTTTCCGTGCAATCACCTTTGATGCACTGGTTGAAGATTACAGCGCCTCGACGCGTGGCTTAATCGAAGGTGGCGCAGACATTATTTTGATCGAAACCATTTTTGATACGCTCAATGCCAAAGCAGCCATTTTCGCCGTCAAGACCGTTTTTGAAGAAGATAGTATCGAATTGCCGATTATGATTTCAGGGACGATTACGGATGCCTCGGGACGTACCTTATCCGGTCAAACAACAGAAGCTTTTTACAACTCACTGATTCATGCCGAGCCTTTATCCATTGGCCTTAACTGTGCACTAGGACCTGATATGCTGCGCCAGTACGTGCAGGAATTATCCCGCATCAGTAGCACCCACGTATCGTTTCACCCCAATGCTGGTTTACCCAATGAGTTTGGCGAATACGACCTGGAACCTGCCGCTATGGCAGAACATATTAAAGAGTGGGGCGACAGTGGCTTTTTGAATATTGTTGGCGGCTGTTGTGGTTCCAGCCCGGCACATATCAAGGCCATTGCGGATGCCGTTGCCAGTATCAAGCCAAGGGAGCTTCCTGATCTTCCAGTAGAATGCAGACTTTCCGGGCTTGAGCCATTTAATATTGCACCGGACAGCCTGTTTGTCAATGTCGGTGAGCGCACCAATGTGACGGGCTCTGCGCGTTTCAAGCGCCTCATCAAGGAAGAGGATTACGATACTGCACTGGAAGTTGCCCTGGAACAGGTTAATGCTGGCGCACAGGTGATCGACATCAATATGGATGAGGGCATGCTCGAATCCAAAGAAGCGATGGTGCGTTTTCTCAATTTATGTGCCGCCGAACCAGATATTGCCCGCGTGCCGGTTATGGTCGATTCATCCAAATGGGACATTATTGAAGCGGGTTTGAAATGCATTCAGGGTAAAGGCATTGTCAACTCCATCTCCCTAAAAGAAGGCGAACAAAACTTCATCAACCAGGCAAAGCTGATCAAACTATATGGCGCGGCAGCGGTGGTCATGGCATTTGATGAAGATGGACAGGCTGACACCTATGAGCGCAAGGTCGAGATTTGTACCCGCGCCTATAAAGTCTTAACCGAAGTTGTTAACTTTCCTCCACAAGATATTATTTTTGATCCTAATATTTTCGCTATCGGCACCGGTATTGAAGAGCATAATAACTACGCGGTAGACTTTATTGAAGCCACCAGAACCATTAAGCAAACACTGCCACATGCCATGATTTCTGGTGGTGTTTCCAATGTTTCTTTCTCCTTCCGGGGCAATAACCCGGTACGTGAGGCAATTCACTCGGTGTTTTTATACCATGCGGTAAAAGCGGGTATGGATATGGGTATCGTCAACGCCGGGCAGTTAGTCGTTTATGATGACATTCCGGAAGAGCTACTCAAAGCCGTTGAAGACATGGTTCTGAATCGCACACCCGATGCCACCGAAAACCTGATGGCCATCGCAGCGGATTACCTCGGCGATGGCAGTGCCAAAGAAAGCAAACAGGATTTGGAATGGCGTAGCTGGAGCGTTGAAAAACGCCTTGAACATGCGCTGGTAAAGGGTATTGACGCGTTTGTGGATGAAGATACCAAAGAAGCACTGGATAAACTGAAACGCCCTATTTTCGTCATTGAAGGCCCGCTCATGGATGGCATGAATGTGGTTGGTGACCTGTTTGGCGCAGGTAAAATGTTCCTGCCGCAGGTAGTAAAATCTGCCCGTGTCATGAAAAAATCGGTAGCCTGGCTGGAGCCCTACCTGGAAGCTGAGAAAGTAGATTGTGAGGTGGAAGCCAATGGAAAAATACTGATGGCGACAGTAAAAGGTGATGTCCATGATATTGGCAAAAATATTGTCGGCATCGTATTGCAATGCAACAGCTACGAAGTGGTTGACCTTGGTGTCATGGTGCCTGCCGACAAAATTTTGCAAACTGCCAAAGATGAAGGCTGTGACATCATTGGACTTTCCGGTCTGATCACACCATCACTGGATGAAATGGTCAATGTCGCCAAAGAAATGGAACGTACCGGCATGGATATCCCACTGATGATTGGCGGTGCAACCACATCCAAAATCCATACGGCAGTTAAAATCGACCCGCACTATCACGGCGCGATTGTCTATGTGCCGGATGCCTCACGGGCAGTTGGTGTTGCCGGAGAACTTTTGTCGGAAGATCGAAAAGCGGCTTATCACCAGGAAATCAAGGACGAATACGATGCCATGCGGGTTAAGCGTGCCAGTAACCAGCGCGTTAAAAAATCCGCTACGCTGGAACAGGCGCGAGCGAACAAGGTTGATATTGACTGGGAAAACTACCAGCCGCCAAAACCTGCCATTTTTGCAGGTAAACTTGATCATGAGCTGATTGATGCAGATTACCGCCTGGAAAGCCTGGATAATGGCGGTGTATTATTACAATTTGATGATTACCCATTACAAAAACTGGCAGACATCTTCGACTGGACACCTTTTTTCAGAAGCTGGGAACTGGCAGGCCGTTACCCTGCTATTTTAAAGGATGAAGTGGTCGGGGAAGAAGCCACTAAATTATTTAATGATGCACAGGCCATGCTTAACACCATGATTGATCAGAAATGGATTACCGCAAAGGGCGTGCTTGGTTTCTTCCCTGCTAACAGCAGCGGCGATGATCTGGCATTGTTCACGGATGAATCCCGTCAGCAAGCGCATACGGAGCTACACCACATTCGACAACAACTGGATCGCAGCACCTCAAAAGAGAACAAGCAACAAGCCAATTTTTGCCTGGCGGATTATATTGCGCCCAAATCTTCCGGTAAAACCGACTGGCTGGGTGCTTTTGCGGTATCAACGGGTTTTGGTATGGAAGAACGTGTTGAACAATACAAAAAAGAACATGATGACTACAATGCAATTTTACTGGAAGCGCTCACAGACCGCTTTGCCGAGGCAATGGCAGAAAAGATGCACGAGCTTACCCGCAAGGTGTTCTGGGGCTATGCCGCTGATGAGGACTTGCCTAACGAGGAAATCATCAAGGAAAAATACCAGGGCATCCGACCTGCACCGGGTTACCCTGCCTGTCCGGAACACACCGAAAAAGGCACGCTATGGAAATTACTGGAACCTGAAAAACGCA
>CAZPEE010000039.1:6853-13311 GCA_964585525.1 uncultured Cocleimonas sp. | reverse complement strand
ATTTTTCAATTTTTATCAATTCATTACTGTCAAGTAAAGAAATCAGGATTGATCAGAATCATGAAAATATCAAAACGCTTCAAATAACAAAATATTCAGCCTTTAATCACTCAAAAATGATTGTCCCAATGGACTTGATCAGCCCGGAACCCCTCATTACTAAACACCCCGATAAACAATGGCTACTGTTTGGCGTGTTGAGCCTTTTTGCATCAGGCTTATTCCTGGTTATGGCGATTAGCCAACAATTCACAGTCCCTTATTTTTTTAGTGCAGGCTTTGTATTATCGGCTTTATTTTCACTATACGCGGCAAATAAACACAGTAACACGAGCTACACCTATCAATGCAGGGAAACCAGCTCCAAGCTGTTTAGCTTAACTGAAAATGATTTAAATCGTGCCCAGATCTCCGAATTTGTCGCCATCCTTAAGCACAATATAGTGCAAAGCACCAATACCTGGGTTGAGCCTTTTAACAACACACAAGACGATTTGAATATTGCTAGTTTAGCCAATGATCATTTAAACCAAACAAGCGAATTGGATATTTACTATCAACACCTGGGCTTCCTGCACAAAGAAGGGATTATTAATGATGACTTATTCAAAGAACTGGAACTCAGAGCCTATAACAAGGTAAACGGCATCTCCGATACCCGCCCTCTGGCGAAAGTGATACCATTGCATGCCAATTTATAATGCTGGTTTTTTTACCATTTATTAAATAAAAGTCGCTAAGCCTGAGATAAGAGAAAAATCCAAACAAATAAATGGAGGCGATCCACACCAGCCACATCCCGGCGCCCGAGTCCACCACTACCGTTGCTCCCTTCCGGGCCTGGCGGGGTTCGCAGTGTATCGTCGCGAGAGAACCAGTGCAGATCACCATATTCGACTTTAACTAAGCAAGGCAGTGGGGAAACCCAGACAAACTTGCAGAACGCCGGATTATGGGGGAAGATGCGTTTTTAAACAATAGCATCGTGCAAAAATCAGATAAAAAGATGCTTTTATTCGAATGCTGAATTGAGTAGGTTCCCATGCAACGTAAAAACGGTCTTTTCATTCTTATTAGTTTTATCCTGTTCGTGTCTGGATGCGGTGGTGGGTCTACAGATTTTTCATCGGGTAGTAACACGCCCCCGGTTCAATCGCTTCATCGCGGGCAATTACTGGGTAGTCGTTTACTCAGCAATGATGCACAATCCATTAGCTATGAAGTCAAGGCGTATAAAATCATCTACGCAACAAGCAATGTCAAAAATAAAATCATTAAGGCATCTGGCCTGCTTGCCATCCCGCAAAAAGCAACGGGTGAAAAAAGCCCACTGTTAAGTTATCAGCATGGCACTACGTTCCTGGATAAAGATGCACCTTCCAATAGTGCCTCGACCATATCCGGCATCAAAACACTGGCAAGTACCGGTTATATTGTTAGCGCCCCGGATTTTATTGGCTATGGAGAATCAGCATCAACCATCCATCCGTATATGCATGCAAACAGCCTGGCGAACGCTTCCATTGATATGCTGCGTGCCAGCAAAGCCTTCTTAAAAAAGCATAATATTCCGCTTAACTCACAATTATTTTTAACAGGTTATTCAGAAGGTGGTTATGCCACCATTGCCATGCAAAAAGCCCTACTGGAAAAGCATCGCAATGAATTTAAAGTCACCGCATCATCAGCGGGTGCCGGCCCTTATGATCTTTCACAGACTGCCAAAACACTGGCTAATAAAGTTACCAACAACAAGCCATCCTACATGAGTTTCCTGCTCAAGGCCTATGATGAGACATACCAGCTAAACGCGATTTCCAGCATGTATCAAACTGCATACATTCCTGTCATTAACCGCTCTTTTGATGGCAAACATTCAGGTGGGGAAATTGACCGGAGCCTAAGCCATACAACCACCAAATTGTTTAAAGCACCCTTTTTAAGCGCACTTCAGGGTAACGGCAACCATGTGATGCTTGAAAAACTGGCTGAGAATAATCTTTATGACTGGAAGCCGCTTGCGCCGACACGTTTTTACCATAGCCCACAGGATGAAACCGTACCCTATGCCAATTCCCGCAAAGCATTTGATACCATGACTGAAAATGGTGCAGAAAATATTAGCCTGCAAGATTGCTTCTTAAATACCCACGTGTCTTGTGCCTTGCCCTATGTGCTGGACACACTGAATTATTTTAGGCGCTATGCGAATGATCTGTGAGCTAGGCTGGATGTTTCATGAAGGCGGTTTATTGGCGTAAACGCGCCTTGATCACATCCATCACCACATCAAAATCAAAGCGTTTCAGCTTGTCCATTTTTTGTTGATGCTGGATTAAATCGGCTTTTATCACGGTGATGTTTTGCCTGGCTTTATCGGTTTGTTCGGCATCCATAAAGGCGTGGTCTGTGTTTAATTTCTCCACTAATTGCAGTAACGCACCGAGGGTTTGATTAAAAAAGCTGCGGATTTGATCCGTTTTATCCGGGGATGAAGAAACCTTGTATAAAATATCCTGCGTTTGTTCAACGACTGGGCTTAGTGGCGACTTCCACTGATCAGGCAAGGCATCCAGATTTTGTTGAATGCTATCCATCTGTTGATAGGCTTTCTGGATAATATCAGGCAACTTTTTGCGCTGTTCACGTTCTGCCCATTTTTGTTGTTGTTCACTGGCAATTTCACTGCCTTTTTTTACCACATGGGTGACTGAGCCTTTTATAGCACGGTAGGAATATGCGAGAAGCACTGCCAGCAATACACCGATTAAAATCAAAAAAAGCAGGATAAAACCTAAATAGATCATCTCAGTTTATTCCTGCTGACCGTGCTAAAAATATTTTTGTAATTCCAGTAATAAGTGATCATCCTTACTGAATATAGTGCCGGGATCGTCTTTATCAACATCTGTAAACAACTGGCCTTCAATATTGAGTTTTAAACCTTTGCCAATGCGGCGGCTACCTTCAACCCGGACACTTTTGGAACCATTATCCAGGTCAACAAAAGCACCTGCCAGTAACTCACTACTGTCTTCATCGTTTAGTGAGAAACGTGCCCCTAAAAAAACATCATTCTGAAAGGCTGATGTTGCTTTTTCTCCGCGTGAATCTTTATGATATTCAGCCAGCAAACCAAGATCACCCCCACCTTTGGTCACACCGGGAATGGTGTATTCAAAACCACCCACAGCCGCACTGTAGTCCTTGATACGATTATCATCAAAGCGTCTGGTCAGCGCTTCCAGTTTCCAGATCATTTCTTCACCGGTATATTGCAAATCCAGGCCGAGTTGTTGTATCAAGGGGTAATGTGGAGTCAAAACAGGCCGACCATTATTTAAGCCTTGCCTGAATGTTGGCTGGCGTGAAGTACCATCAAAATAAGACAGCCCCACGTCAACATCATTAATCGTTTTGTTCAAACGCAGTGCATAATCAATATGTTTTTCCTTATCGGATGATTCATAGGTCGGGTGATCCGTATCAACCACCAGCGGTGTACGAAAACGCCCTGCAACACCTGGAAAAGTACGCTCACGAAAATACGGCAGCACAAAGAAATCCAGTGACCCATCATCCATGATACGGCTAAGCCTGAGCATCGGCTGTCCCAGTTTATCTTCACCATCCAGGTCTTCAACCGCATCCGTCTGGTTGATAATATCGACCAGATGCTGAGATTCGGTCACACCCCAGAACACTTTGCTGATACCGCCCTGCACTTCCCAGTCGCCTTTACTCATCACCAGGTCAAGCTGGCGAATGTCGCCATGGGTCCGTTCACTGTCTTTTTGATCCCAGCGGTAAAATGGGATAAAGGTCAATGCATTATGGTCATTATCCCACTTTTGACGATATTCAGGTTGCACACTGATCGATACACCGCTGCCTTTTTGACCGGAAAATTGTCCATCATGCTGAAAAACACGGCCTTCCAGGGCAATATTACCCGAAAATTCTGCGCCCGTTGCAAGCGTCGCCAACATGGCCGTTACACAAAAAGAAAGCACCAATATGTATTTTTTCATAAACAGATAACCTTAAATAACTATACTGTGGGGATTATAACCAGCGTTTAACCCGTTTTTTATAATCCAGGTATTGCTGCCCAAATTTTTCTTCCAGTATTCGCTCTTCCGGCAAAATCTGTTGTGTGGTAATTAACCAGTAAAACAAAGGCAAGATTAAAAATGGCGTGATGCTTCCCAGCATAATCGCAAAACCCGTTAATATCACCAGTAATCCCACATACATCGGATTACGGGTATAGCGATACAAGCCTTCCGTCACCAGGCTTTTGGTGTGGTCAGGGTGCATTGGGTTAATCGTTGTATGCTTCTTTAAAAACAAAAAAAGCGAGGATGAATCCAGTGCGATAGCCAGCACAATAATTCCCAGCCCTATTTTGTTCCACGGGCTTGAAACCAGGTGTGCAACCGGGAAATACTGGTTAAGTAACCACATCAATCCAGCCATCCCAAGTGCATAAACCGGGGGTGGAATTTTAAGTTCGAGTGACTTCATAACCTATCCTCATTTTTTTACCCTCATAGCGGTTTCAAGCGCTTCCCATGCCCATTGATACATGAGTTCTTCATCTTCAAACAGTTCTTCAGGAGCCGTATAATATTTCCGAACGCTAACCTTGCCCGTTTTCTTTTCATATGAAAATGGCTGCATCCCTTTTGCTGCATACTTCGGACGCGTAATATCATCCACCACAAAATATAAAACATCGTTGAGAACCATGGCAAACTGGGTATCCTGCCCCAGGATCGCAGAGCGAAACGCAATACCACCAAAAAACTTTTTTGTTGTAAGATCAGAAAAGCCTGTCAGCAGATCACGGATATACCCAACATACTCTGCTGAGGCAGACATTTTCCGCCAACCTTAGCGTTTAAGCGCATTCTTGTTAAAATCACGCGCCGTTAATCCGGTGCGGAACTTGTAATTGCTCCATTGCAAAATTGTGCTTTTGCCGGTCTGGACATTCTGCATGTTCATGGTTGCCGGACGCCAGTAACGCCCTAAATACTGTTTAAAACCATTCGATACCAGCGTTTTTAGCAAGGTGTTTTTACGGTCGTAAAACATCACTTTTACGGGACGGTATTCTTTGGTGTCCAGCCATACAACCTGTTTACTATAACCTGAAAATTTATATGCAGGCGTTCGCTCAATGACATGGCACTTCCAGCCATGACCGCAAGGTTCCTCACGTAAATATTTATAATGGTATTTCTGAACTTCCTGCGAGCCCAAATCCTCAAAGGCAAACTCACTGCCCATAAACGGCCCGGACTTGTTGCGCGAGTTAATCCGTTTAACACGCTTCAATGCTGGCAGGTATAACCATTGGTCATCAGGTTTCAAGCCATGTGAAAAAGTCAACATTGCAGTGCCTTTTACATCTGCCGGACGGTTAAACAGGGATAAGGATTTATCCCCGTCGTTCTTGCCTTCCAGTGTTTTAATCTTGATAAAACGCTGGCTGGTTTTACCGGCACGGTTCTTTAAGGTCATCACCATATCGGCGGTAAAATCACCAAAACCATCCTCTTTTGCATCAGCTTCCTTGGCGATGCGCAAGCCTTTTTGTTGCGGGTTTTCCGCCAGCGCGTAGGCTGAGTTAATCGTAGCCAGGCTTATGCCAAAAATAATTAATGTATTAAACAACGTCAGTTTCATTCTATTTTCCTTTTCATAAAGTAACTATCACAATATCAGACAAAAATAACCTGGATGGTTCAGGTTCAGTGTTGACCAGATGCCTTTGTTAACCATTTATCCAATCTCATCAAGAGTGGTGGCAATAATAAAAAATCAACAATCAGGGCAATCGCAATCACAATTGCCGTTAGCAAACCCATCCCCGAATTGAGTTTGAATGACGAGGTTGCCAGCACCAGAAACCCCGCAATCAGCGCAATAGATGTGACCCATAAGGCGATTCCAACGGTTGAAAACGCATAACGCACCGCATCTTCCGCACTTAAGCCTTTTTCCCGGCGCGCGCGTAAATACTTACTCAGAAAATGAATCGTATCATCTACAACAATACCGAGTGTCATGGCAGTAACGACCGAAAGCGCCAGTCCAATTTCACCATCCACCAAGGCCCACAAACCAAACGCCATACCAGCAGGTATCAGGTTGGGTATCAAGCTCAACAAACCATAGCGCCAGGATTTCAGGGCAATAAATAAAATCAGTGAAATCAAAAATAGCGCAACCGTAGTACCGCTTAACATACTGATAATATTTTTCATGCCAATATGGGCAAACATGATGGTAGGGCTCGCCCCGATGGATTTTAGCGCAGGGATATTAGCAGCCATCCAGTCATCAACACGCTTCTCAAATGCCAGTACCTGCTGGGTTGACAGCGTTTGTAAACTAACACTCAAGCGGGTACTTTGTTTATCAATATCAATCTGGTTATTCAGGTCAAG
>CAZPEE010000039.1:4602-6753 GCA_964585525.1 uncultured Cocleimonas sp. | reverse complement strand
TAACACTCAAGCGGGTACTTTGTTTATCAATATCAATCTGGTTATTCAGGTCAAGCCCATACGGCAAGGACATTTCATAGAGTAGCAAATACTGTGCTGCAAGCTCCCGGCTCTCCGGTAATTTTTTCCAGCTTGCATCATCCCCATGCATATTTTTATTGAGGCGCGAAAAGGTATCGGTGATCGTATTGACATGAATCACCTCTGGTTGTTGTTCCAGCCAGTTGGCAAATTTTTCAATCTGTTGAAGGTTTTCTGGATCAGCAATACCGCCTGAGTTTTTGGTATTCAGTGAATAATCGACATAATAAATACCTGTTAGATTATCCACAATAAAGTCCGTATCGGTACGAAATTCAATGCGCTCATCAAAGTACTTTACAAACACATCGTTTAACTGGTTACGTGGAATCAACGCAATGAGCACAATCGCCAGCAACCCAATACCCACAAGCAAGCGTTTTTGATTGGCAATCACCCATTCGGCAAAGTTTGCCATAATCTTCAAGGTACGGGTTTCGCGCTGTTTAACCCTGACAGGCAGCACAACAGCGAGCGCAGGCAATAGTATAATCGAATAGAAAAATGCCGCAGTCACACCAATAGCAGCGACATTACCCAGATCACGAAACGGCGGCGCATCGCTAAAATTGAGTGATAAGAAACCAATCGCCGTTGTCAGTGAGGTTAAAAACACCGGCAAGAAATTTATCCGCAAACTTTCCCGCATCGCCAATCGTTTCTCAACCCCAGCACGCATTTCAGTAATCCAGGTTGACAAAATATGGACACAATCTGCGACTGCCAGCGTCATAATAATCACTGGCGCTGACATCACTGGCGAGGATAATTCAATGCCCAGCCAGCCTGTCAAACCAAACGCTGTCATCACTGAAAAAATAATCACCAGCATGGTAACCAGGGTGCCACTGACGCTACGCAACAGTAAGAATACTGTAACCAATATCAGCAACAAAGCCAGCGGTAACAAATGTGACATATCATAAATCGTTGCCTCACCAAAGGCATTGTTCATCATCACGATGCCTGAAAGGTATACTTTAATATTAGGGTAAGTTTTGCCAATATACGTTTTTAACTCCCGTACAGATTTGACCACCTTCTGCACCTGTTTCGTCGGATCAGCAGCCTTGCTTCCACCCTTGCCATCGTCTTCCATTTTGGGAAATTCCATGGTGATGTTGATCGCAGACACATGCGCTTCTTCGGAAATTAAACGGTGCAATAGCAGCGGTTCATTTAGTGCAATTCTTTTGATTTTCTCCAGCTCATCCCCAGTCAGTTTGGTCGCATCAGTATATAAATCAGCAACCGACAAATCATCCCCTAGCGATTGGGTATACTGATAATTTGAGAGTGAATCAACACGGATTGAATACGGCGTCTGCCAGGCACGTTCGGTAATATCCTCAATCGCCGCCAGTGTTTCCCGGCTAAACACCTTGCCATCTTTAGGCGCTAGTACCATCAGCACATTATCGTTTTTGGTATAGGTATTTTGCAGGTTTTCAAATGCCTGCAAGCGTGGATCTTGCGGCGAAAAGAAAATGCGGTAATCATTATTAAAATGCAGTTTACTTGCGCCCACAAGCGAGGCTGCTAAAAACAGCAGTGTTGCGACGATTAACCACCAGCGCTTTTCAACCACGGCCTGGGCATATTTTTCTATCATTTATCCGTTTCCCCTGGCTTAAGCAATTCCAGTTGCGCCATTAAACCCTCGCCACAGTGCATCAATGTTTCAAGTGACTGGGCACTCTTTGCGAAGCCCAGACATCCCTCCAGCGTCGCCACAAAAAGCAACGCCAACTGTTTACTATCGGTATCGGGACGCAGTGTCCCCTTCGCCTTGCCGCGCTCACAAGCACCTTCCAGCGCATCCTGCCATTCCTGATAAATGCCTGTGATGCGTACCCGAAAACCTTCATCAATCGGTGACATTTCCTGCGCCAGGTTATTTAATGGGCAACCCAGCCGAACATCTTCCTCTGTCATTTGCTCACCAGATTTCAGTAATATCTGCTGGACAGTACTGACTGGGTCATCCGTTTCAGAAAGTGGCTCAATCCAGTTCGCTTTAAGTGTGGTATAAATCACCTCATCAACCACGGCGTACCCCAGTTCCATCTT
>CAZPEE010000039.1:0-4502 GCA_964585525.1 uncultured Cocleimonas sp. | reverse complement strand
CCTGATGTCATGGTACGCAAGTCACCGATGTAACCAAACATTTCTGACAGTGGCGCATCAACTTTAACACGAACGCCAGTTGGCCCAGGTTCTTGAGATTTGATCATGCCACGGCGACGGTTCATATCACCAATCACATCACCGACGTGATCTTCCGGGGTAAAGATATCAACTTTCATAATTGGCTCCATCAACTGTGCGCCTGCTTTGGGCATCGTCTGGCGGAATGCGCCTTTTGCAGCCAATTCAAACGCCATTGCCGAGGAATCAACCGCGTGGTAGGCACCATCCGTCAGGGTTACTTTTACGTCCAGTACCGGGAAGCCAGCCAACACACCATTATCCATCATAAAACCAAAGGCTTTTTCAATCGCAGGCCAGTATTCACGCGGCACATTACCGCCGGTTACCGTTGATTCAAACTCAAATCCACTACCAGGTTCACCTGGCTCCATGATGTAGTCGATTTTACCAAACTGACCAGAACCACCCGACTGTTTCTTGTGGGTGTAGCTGTCTTCGACACGCTGCGTAATCGTTTCGCGGTAGGCAACCTGTGGTTTGCCCACTTCAACATCCACGCCGTGGGTACGTTTCAGAATATCAATTTTGATATCGAGGTGTAATTCACCCATACCCTTGAGGATAGTCTCGCCGCTTTCTTCATCGGTTTCAACACGGAAAGACGGATCTTCTGCAACCATTTTACCAATCGCAATACCCATTTTCTCCGAACCACCCTTGTCTTTTGGTGTAACCGAGATGGAGATAACAGGCTCAGGGAAGACCATGGATTCGAGTGTCGCAGGGTGTTTAGGATCACATAAAGTATGACCTGTTTGTACGTTTTTCATACCCAGCACGGCAACAATGTCACCCGCCTGCGCAGAGTCCAGCTCAATACGGTCATCCGCAGACATTTCCACAATACGGCCAATACGCTCGTTTTTGCCAGTTGCCGTATTCAGTACCGTCATGCCTTTTTCAAGCTTGCCTGAGTAAATACGGATAAAGGTTAATGCGCCGTAACGGTCATCCATGATTTTAAATGCCAGTGCGCGTAATGGCTTGTCGGTATCAACAATCGCAAATTCACCGGTTTCGTTACCTTCATCATCAATTTCAGGCTGTGGATCAACCTCCGTTGGATCGGGCAAGTAATCAATAACTGCATCAAGAATAAGCTGTATACCTTTGTTTTTAAAGGCAGAACCCGTGTAAGTCGGAAAGAAAGTCAATTCACGCGTACCTTTGCGGATACACTTTTTGATCGTTTCCATATCAGGCTCATTGCCTTCAAGGTACTGTTCCATGGCATCATCATCGACTTCAACAGCCGTTTCAATCAGCTTCTCGCGCCATTCTTCTACCTGGTCAACCATATCCGCAGGCACATCTTCAATCGTATATTTTAACGGGTCATCCGAACCATCCCATATCCAGGCTTTGCGGGTTAACAAATCAACCACGCCAGTAAAATCATCTTCTGTACCAATCGGCAACACCATAACCAGCGGGTTCGCGCCCAGCACATCTTCAACCTGCTTGACAACCCGGTAGAAATCAGCACCAACACGATCCAGCTTGTTGACAAAAATAATTCGTGCAACTTCGGATTCGTTGGCATAGCGCCAGTTCGTTTCAGACTGTGGCTCTACACCACCCGATGCACAAAATACACCGACACCACCATCCAGCACTTTAAGCGAACGATACACTTCCACTGTAAAATCAACGTGGCCCGGTGTATCAATAATGTTCATGCGGTGGTCTTTCCAGAACGCACTTACCGCCGCAGACTGGATGGTAATACCACGCTCGGCTTCCTGCTCCATGAAGTCAGTGGTTGCTTCACCATCGTGAACCTCACCAATTTTGTGGATTTTTCCGGTTAAACTTAAGATACGCTCTGTGGTAGTGGTTTTACCCGCATCAACGTGTGCGAAGATACCGATATTACGGTATTTGGATAGGTCTGCTGCCATGTCTTGTTACTCTGTTTAAATGCTAATATCTGATTGTGAATAAAATGAAGCCGAAACGTCTACAGTCAGCCCCGGTCAAAAAACGCGACATTATATAGCATAGTGCTAATATAAGGTAGAAAAAAGAATATGTTTTTAACCAGGGCAAAAGTAGCGTTTTATATTGTTTCAATATGATTTACCATTTAACATTTCCACCACCAAACCCCAAGACACAGACCTATGAAAATTAAGTACGATTTTACCGTTAAGCAAGACCCGTCAACGATCAAAAGCGATTGTATCGTTGTACCCGTTTTTTGTCATAAAAAGAACAACGACAAGCCCGTTGCGCAATTGACCGACGCTGCCAAACAGCTCGACCAAAGCTCACAGAAAGCACTGAGTCAATTTATCGAAACGGGAGACTTTACGGGCAAACTGGAACAAACCCACCTCTTCTACCAATTAACCGGCATAAGCGCATCACGGGTTCTACTGGTGGGTTGTGGCGAACCGGATAAATTTGATATTCAGGCACTCAACAAAGCAACCCAGGCCGCCTGCAAAGCCATCAAAAACACCAAAATCAAACACGTATGTTTCTACCTGGCAGATGGCTTTGAAAATAAAGCACAGGCAGCAATCCAGATAATTATTGCCCAGACGGATGTTTTCTACACACTGGATGACTACAAAAGCAGCGACAAACCTGAACATACGCTCAAACAGGTCAGCATTGCACTCACACATGAGGCTAGTGACAAAGAAATAAAAACAGCCATCGAACACGGTGCCGCCATCGCACAAGGCATGAACCTGTCCCGCGATTTAGGCAACCAGCCGGGCAACGTATGCACCCCGGCGTACCTTGCAACACAAGCCAAAGCACTCGCCAAAAAATACCACAAACTATCGGTTAAGGTCCTTGAAGAAGCCGATATGGAAAAACTGGGTATGGGCGCCTTCCTCTCAGTCAGCAAAGGCAGTGACCAGCCGGGAAAAATGATCATACTGGAATACAAAGGTGCGCAGGATAAAGCCGCCCAACCTGTTGCACTGGTCGGCAAAGGCGTAACCTTCGATACTGGCGGCATCTCGCTCAAACCCGGTGCCAAAATGGACGAAATGAAATTTGATATGGCAGGCGCAGCAGGCATGCTCGGCACACTCAAAGCCTGTGTAGAAATGCAACTGCCGATCAATCTGGTGGTGGTGCTAGCCGCTGCTGAAAACATGCCCAGTGGCAGAGCCAGCAAACCCGGCGACATCGTAACCGCCATGTCAGGGAAAACGATTGAAGTGCTCAATACCGATGCCGAAGGCCGCCTGGTACTGTGTGATGCACTCACCTACGTGGGTAAATACAAACCCGCCATAGTCATTGACGCAGCAACACTCACCGGCGCTTGCATCGTCGCACTGGGGCATCACATCTGTGCCGTATTAGCCAATGATGACCAACTCGCCGAAGATTTGATGCAGGCCGGCAACACCATCTTCGACAAAACCTGGCGGCTACCCATGGGCGACGATTACAAAAAACAACTGGAAAGCGCCTTTGCCGACCTCGGCAATATCGGCGGCCCCGCAGCCGGCACCATAACAGCAGCCTGCTTTTTAGGCGAATTCACCCAGGATTACACCTGGGCACACCTGGACATCGCAGGCACCGCCTGGACAGGTAAAAACGCAACCGGAAGGCCTGTCCCGTTGCTGGCACAATATTTAATCAATTACGCCAACAAAGCCTGACAAACCCGTGACCGACATTAATTTCTACGTGGGCAAACAGCAAAGCCTCGATGGCAGGCTGGCGATTGCCTGCGTACTGGTCAACAAAGCACTGGAACACAAACTGCGTGTGCATATCCATACCGACCAACCCACGACCAGCCAGAAACTGGACACCCTGCTCTGGACACACAACGAACAAAGCTTCCTGCCACATGCCCTGGTAGACACACAAACAAAGCCACACCCACTGGATAAAATCACCATCTCACACGAATTCGAACCACTTCAACACTGCGACTACCTGATCAACCTGTCAAACCAGCGCCCCAGCTTCTTCTCACGCTTTAAGAAAATGGCCGAAATAATTGATAAAACAGAAGAAATACTAACCGCTGGTCGGAAACGTTATGCCTTTTATCGTGATCGTGGCTATACTCTGGAGTATCACCAACTATAGGTAGAAACCCGTCAAACAAACCAATGACCAGTGCCATTAACCACAACAACAAACAAAGCATACCCATTGCCAACAAACTCGTTTGTCCCGGCGACCCAGCCATGAAAGCAAAAGCAGCCAGGCGCTACAACGTCCCATCCCACCTGGAAGAACTCAACGCCCGCATCGACGAACTCGAAAGCGCCATCGGACAAGACACCAACGGCCCCGTAGGCCGGGCCTTCGCCATACGCGCAGAAAAAAGCTGCGACAAAGACAGCGACGCCAGCGTAGGACACCTTTACCCTAAAAAAGACCAGGAAGTCGTTTAAACCAGGTTTAAATCATTCTTGGATGATGTATTA